>JBCDIQ010000120.1:0-14373 GCA_039024295.1 Bacteroidota bacterium
AAAATATCTGAATTAAATTCTGAGCTTGCTTCTTTGGAGCAATCAGTGAACCAGCTTCACGCTCGTGATAATAGTTTCTATCGGAGTATTCTCGATAAGGATCCCATATCAACCGGCATTTGGAATGGTGGTACCGGTGGTACTGCCAATTTGGAAAATGCATCCGATCCTGAGGTACTTGTAGAGGCAGAAAAAACACTTGATGTACTTAAGCACAAAATTGCCCTTCAAGGCAAAAGCTTTGATGTACTGGTCAAGACTTGGGCTGGACGCCAAAATGAATTGGCACACATTCCTGCAATCAAGCCTGTTCCCGGTCGTCTGATTTCAGGATTTGGCATGCGGATGCACCCGATTCAACTGATTCGTAAGATGCATACAGGTATTGATATGGAGGCTCGCACCGGGACGAAGGTTCACGCTACTGGTGATGGTATTGTTAAATTTTCCGGTGTAAAGAGCAACGGCTATGGTATTCATATCGACGTTGACCACGGGTTTGGATATGTGACCAAATATGCCCATTTATCCAAATTGATAGTGAAGCAAGGGCAGCGAGTGAAGAGAGGTGAAGTGATCGGCCTCTCAGGTAATACTGGCCTTTCTAAAGGACCACACTTGCACTATGAAATTGTAAAAGATGGAAAGAAAATCAATCCAATTGATTATTTCTACAAAGATGTAGATCCTCAAAGCTACATCAAGCTTCGTAAAGAGGCCCTTGTAGAAAATGAGTCCATGGATTAATAAAGTCTTTTTCTAACTTATATTGCCGGTCAAGCTTTTCCGTGAGGAAGTTTGCCCGGCATTTTTGATGAACACCTATCGTTTTGGCAGCAGAGTTAATTCCCAAACAATATTACACCATTGGTGAGGTCGCCAAAGAACTCGACCTGACCACCTCTTTGATTCGTTACTGGGAAACAGAATTTAAAGAGATCAATCCCAAAAAGAACCGGAAGGGGAACCGGGTTTATACCCCCAAAGACATTGAAGTATTGAAGAAGATTAAGTACCTGCTCAAAACAAAGAAATACACCATCAAAGGAGCCCAGGAGCATCTGCGCACTGGAGAGGCGAAAATAGAGCAGGAAATCCTGGCGATGGAGACCTTAATTAAAGTGAGGGGATTTCTGGAAGAATTAAAAGAATCTTTGTAAACTTGCAATCCCTTTGACAAAAGGACATTTTACGTTGGCGGGATGTGGCTCAGTCCGGTTAGAGTGCTCGTCTGGGGGGCGAGAGGTCGCCAGTTCGAATCTGGCCATCCCGACTTAGAAAGCCTTGACACAGCCTGTGTCAAGGCTTTTTTTAATTGATAAGATCAAGTGTAGGGAGCCATTTCTTGTTGCAATGCCGCCGCTGCTTCGCCAGCTGCGTGTGCAAAATTCGCTCCCTGGGAAGCATATATGATTCCCCGACTGGAATTGATGAGAAGCCCTCCTCCTGAATTTACCCCATGCTGACAGACGGCATGTAGATCACCGCCCTGGGCACCAATACCTGGCACCAGGAAAAACGAATTAGGTGCCTGTGTACGGATTTCGGCCATCTTATTCGTTTTGGTTGCACCTACCACAAACCCAACATCTCCGGGGTATTCGTTGTCCCACGTTTGCCCCATCCGTAATACGCGTTCGTAGAGCATTTCCTTCCCATCACAGTGATACTGAAAATCTGCCGCACCAGCATTGGAAGTAAGGCCCAATACAAATGCCCATTTCCCTTCTTGCTCCAAAAATGGCGTTACTGCGTCTTTCCCCATATAGGGAGAGACGGTAACAGAATCAAAGGAGTAGGTTTCAAAAAAGGTCTTGGCGTACATCTTTGCGGTGTTGCCAATATCTCCCCGCTTTGCATCAGCGATGGTAAATACGTCCTTGGGCAAGTAGTCCAGTGTTTTTTTTAGGCTTTCCCATCCTTTAGGACCAGCAGCTTCGTAAAAAGCAAGGTTGGGTTTGTAGGCCACAGCAAAAGGAAGTGTGGCATCAATGATAGCTTTATTAAATGCAAAGATGGGGTCTGGAGCCGAATGAAGATGTTCCGGAATCCTGCGAACATCCGTGTCCAACCCTACACAGAGAAAAGAAGACTTAGCCTTGATGAGAGAGGAAAGCTGATCAGGGAACATGTTTTCAATTTTTACTGAAACCTTTGAATTCAGGATCAGTTTAAATATAGAATGGCGAATATATGACTTTAAAGTTGTAAATTTGTATCGCCAAAATGAGACCTTAAATTTCCCCACATGACGGCCAAATTATTGCAAAAAGCCCAGAACCTGGAATTCCTTAGCCTTGAAGAAGGTATGCACCTTTTTCATCAGGCACCAACAGCGGACCTCATGCGTGTGGCGCATGAAATCCGTAAAATTAAAAAGGAGGGTACCAATGATATTGTTACCTGGCAGATTGACCGGAATGTGAACACCACCAATGTGTGTGTGGCAAATTGTAAGTTCTGCAATTTCTTCGTGCCTCCGACAGCAAAATTTGCAGACCGGGCCTATGTAACAGATGACGATACCTACAAGCGAAAAATAGACGAAACCCTTGCGTTAGGTGGTGACCAACTCCTCCTTCAAGGAGGCCATCACCCCCATCTGGGCATTGAGTTTTACGAAGAAACCTTCAGTAAGCTAAAAGGATGGTATCCAGAGATACGCCTACATGCACTGGGGCCTCCAGAAATTGTTCATATCGCTGAGTTATCAAATCTCACGTATCGTGAAACCCTTGAACGTCTGGTAACAGCAGGTATGGACTCCATGCCAGGGGCAGGAGCCGAAATTTTGGATGACCGGGTAAGGCACCTCATCTCGAATGGAAAGTGTAGTGGGGAAGAATGGCTGGAGGTAATGCGGCAAGCACATCAGATTGGACTGACTACCAGTGCCACGATGATGTTTGGTCACATTGAAACGGTAGAAGAGCGTTTTGATCATTTGGTTCGAATCCGAGCAGTACAAGAAGAACGCCCGGCAGGTACCAATGGCTTCAAAGCGTTTATTGCATGGCCTTATCAAGATGATGGCACCTTGCTGAATCGGGTAAAAGGCATTCGAAACACGGTAACAGCAGATGAATATATCCGGATGGTGGCTATCAGTCGGATTATGTTGCCAAACATTGAGAATATCCAGGCATCCTGGCTCACAGTTGGGTTCAAGGTTGCCCAAATCTGTTTATATGCCGGTGCCAATGACCTAGGCTCCATCATGATTGAAGAAAATGTCGTGTCCGCAGCTGGTGCCCCTTATCGTCTGACAGCCGAGAGCATTCAGAAGATTATCTTAGATGCAGGCTACACCCCCAGGCTCCGAAACCAGTTGTACGAGTTTCGCGAAACGCCCCTTGCATTGGAAGGGAAAATCCTCCAACCTATTGCTGCCTGATGCGTCATGTGCTTTACCTTAGCGGCACTAGAGCAGACTATGGCCTGATGCGCCACTGTTTGAACCACTTGAAGGTTCACCCTCAGCTGAAGCTGTCCATTGCTGCCACAGGAATGCACTTGATGGAAACATTTGGGTATACAGTAGAAGAAATTCTGGCAGATGGCCATGACGTTCTTAAGCTTTCTGCGACCTATGAACAAGATGATCCCGCTGCTATGGCCCGGTTTGGTGCCAAATTCTCCGGTCAATTGGTAGAACTATGCATGGACCTAAAGCCAGATGCCCTGTTGTTACTAGGAGATCGTGCTGAAATGTTGTCAGGGGCTACCGTGGGTACTTATCTGGGGATTCCTACAGCCCATATCCACGGAGGTGAGCTGAGCGCAACAGTTGATGAGGCTGCCCGGCATGCCATTACCAAGTTATCCCATTTACATTTTGCTGCCACAACGGAAAGCAGGGATCGCCTGCTAAAGTTGGGAGAAGAACCCTGGCGAATTACCCTGAGTGGTGGTCCAGGGCTGGATGGCATTGGAGATGATGTGTACTCCAGGCAGGAAGTTGAAGCAGCAACAGGCCTTCAGCCAGGTGAGTACTTTGCCCTGGTGCTCCAGCACCCGGTAAGCCACCAGATAGAAGTTGCACCTGCTCAAATAACAGCTACCCTGGAGGCAGTGAAAGCAAGTGGTCTTGCGGCAGTGGTGATTTACCCCAATGCCGATGCTGGCGGACGCGCCATGATAGATGTGATTGAGCAATATCGACAGCTTGACCATGTGCATATCTTTCCTCATGTGCAAAGGAAGTTGTTCTTGAGCCTGATGAAGCACGGAGCGGTAATGGTGGGAAACTCCAGCGCGGGAATAATCGAAGCAGCCTCCTTTCATTTGCCAGTGGTAAATGTGGGGCAGCGCCAAGCGGGTCGCCAACGGGCAGCTAATGTCGTCGATACGGATCCTGTTCAACAGGAAATTTTACTGGCCATCAAAAAGTGCTTGGAAGATCAAACCTTCCTGCTAAACTTGCAGCAAGTCACCAATCCCTATGGAGATGGCCATGCGGCCGAAAGAGTCGCTGAAAGACTCGCCTCCTTCGAAGTAAACGAGCGTTTGTTACAAAAAAGGATGACGTATTAGGTGTAAGGCATAAGGTGATAGGTACTAGGTCTTTGGTATGAGGTTGGTGATTCTGCGACATACTGTTGATTTATCCTATTCCTTGTTAAATTTCTCGAATGGCAGATAATCGATTCAAAAACTGGGCACCACCAGAAATAGAAGATGGTATACCCACCCGTTGGAATTGGGTGGTACAACATGTGACAGGTCTTGAGCTTGAGCCTTACACCGATATCGGCGCTTTTACCTACATCAATGCTCGTTATGGTGTCACCTTGGAAGAATGGGTTCAGATAGGGAGCCATTGTTCGATTTACAGCCACAGTACCATTGATGGCAAGCAAGGTAAGGTTACGTTGAAGCGAAACGCCCGGATTGGTGCTCATTCCGTGGTGATGCCTGGTGTGACAGTAGGTAAAAATAGCATAGTCGGAGCCTTCAGCTTTGTGAATCGTGACATTCCAGACAATGTCATTGCGGTAGGCCAGCCTGTACGTATCGTTCGACCGTTAACAGAAGAAGAAAAGCATGAAAACTAAGATGCAAATTCCCTTGTCCCAGCCATTTATTGGTGAGGAAGAAATAGAAGCCGTACTCAAGGTAATGCGTTCCAGCCGGTTAAGTATCGGACCTCAACTGGAAGCATTTGAACAAGCTTTCGCAGAATTATTCAATGTTCCCTATGCAGTCGCTTGTAATTCTGGTACCTCTGGTCTGCATATGGCCATTCGGGCATTTGGTATCAAAGATGGAGATGAGGTGATTACCTCGCCATTCTCCTTTATTGCTTCGGCTAACTGCATCTTATTCGAGCGTGCCAAACCAGTATTTGTTGATGTGGAACAGGAATCCTTCAATATGGACCCAGCATTGATTGAAGCTGCAATTACTCCACGTACCAAAGCAATTTTGCCCGTACATGTATTTGGCCAAAGTGCGGATATGGCAGCGATCATGGACATTGCTAAACGTCACAACCTACGGGTTATTGAAGATGCCTGCGAAGCGCCTCTTGCCTTGCACAACGGACAAATGGCAGGGACTTTTGGAGATTGCTCCGTGTATGGGTTTTACCCGAATAAGCAGATGACCACCGGTGAAGGTGGAATGGTTATCACTGCGGATGAAGAGGTCTATAAAATGTGTAAGAGCCTCCGAAACCAAGGGCGTGGTGACAGTTTGCAATGGCTTTCTCACGCACGTTTGGGCTACAACTACCGCATCAATGAATTGACCGCAGCAATAGGGACTGTGCAAACGCGCAAGCTGCCCGCCATCATTGAGCAGCGTAAACAAGTTGCCAATTGGTACCTGGAAGCACTAGCAGATACCCCTGGCATTATCTTGCCCAAGGAAAAAGAAGGCAACGTCCATTCCTGGTTCGTATTTGGAGTTCGGGTAGATGCCGCCCGAAGGGATACCCTGATTGAGCAGCTTAACGCCGCCGGTGTGCAAAGCAAAGCCTACTTTTTCCCTTGTATCCATTTACAGGAGTTCTACATGAGGGACTTCGGCTATAAAATGGGAGACTTCCCCAAAGCCGAACAGCTCAGCAACGAAATGTTGATTCTTCCCTTCTTTACCCAGATGACCCATGAACAAGTGATGTATGTCGTGGAGACGTTTAAGGAGTTGTTGGGATAACTATTGGGTATTTGTTTGTATGAACAACAGGTTTTCAATGCTATTTCTATTGAGGAATATGTATGGTGGCGTGAAAATTTGAGGACTTTTTTCAGTGTCTGTATTCTCTTTTTTCATATAAATAAAGCGAATCAACTCTCTTTTTTTGTATAAAATAAGAGAGTAAGCGTTTTGATTTTGTCAAAACCTATAAGGTTTGCCAAGGGTTAAAAAGACCGTAACTTTACGCTATGGGTTTATTAGACCAAAAAACGGGAGAAGGGAATGTTATCATTGCTCCCTTGGAAGACTTGCTGAATTGGGCAAGGTTATCCTCCCTGTGGCCCATGGGGTTTGGGTTGGCCTGCTGCGCCATTGAGATGATGGCAACCAACGCCAGCCATTATGACCTGGACCGGATTGGCGTATTTCCCAGGCCTTCCCCTCGGCAGTCGGATGTGATGATTGTAGCCGGGACAGTCACCTTTAAAATGGCAGATCGGATTCGTCGCCTTTATGAGCAAATGCCTGAACCTCGTTATGTGATTTCCATGGGTTCCTGTGCCACCTGCGGCGGTCCGTATTGGGAGCATGGTTACCATGTAGTGAAAGGGGTCGATCGCATCATTCCAGTAGATGTGTATGTGCCCGGATGTCCCCCAAGGCCAGAAGCCCTGTTAGGCGGATTTTTGAAGCTACAAGAAAAGATCAGGCAGGAGACGCTTCTGGTCCCTGATTTTCCCAAGGAAACCCCTAAACGGTCTGCATGATGGAAGGCTTTAACCGCATCTTTTCCCTGTTGAAGGAATCTTTCGGTGAGGACTTCTTTCCTTCTCATGATGCTGAAGCAAAACAGCCATGGATTGAAGTAGGACCTGATCATTTAGTTGAGGTGTGCCAGTTTCTCTACCAGGACGAGCGATGTTACTTTGACTACCTGAGCTGCCTTTCTGGCGTAGATTACGGCCTCGCAGCAGAAAAGATGGGGGTGGTTTACCACATCAGGTCTTTGGTACATGAGCAGGATTTGGTGCTGAAGTGTTTTGTATCCAGGCCTGAACCAGGAAAAGAACTACCGGTTATTCCTTCGATTTCACACATTTGGAAGGCGGCTGACTGGCACGAGCGCGAAGCCTATGACCTCGTGGGGATCAGGTTTGAGGGGCATCCGGATTTACGACGGATCCTGATGGCAGATGATTGGGAAGGGCACCCCCTAAGGAAGGATTACAAGCCTGGAGATACCTACCATGGAATTGAGATAGAATATTGACAGAATCTATTTGAGCGACTTTTTGGGATATCTCATTTGATGAAGTACCTTCTTTGAGGCAAACCCGAAAGTCTTCCAAATTTCCAGTCCTTTTGCCTCAAGGATTCCCCCAATAACCTCCACCCGCTGGCGGTCATGATTTAGCAAATCATCTGCTGTCGGCTTGGTTTTGCCCTTGCTAAAGGCTTTCAACTGGTCTTGGCTTACGCTAAACACCACACGATCGATACGCGCCCAGTGAATGGCTCCACAACACATCATGCAAGGCTCCACCGTGCAGTAAAGGGTATGCCCTTTGAGCTCAATGCATTGATTTGCCTGACAGTATTCACTGATGAGGGTTAGTTCTGCATGGGCACTTGGATCAGAGTAGGCGATGCTCTTATCTCCAGAGCTGGCAACAAGCTGGTCCTGAAAAATCAAGATGCATCCAAACGGCGCTTCTCCCTGCTTGCCAGCTTCATAAGCCATCTGGATGGCCATCTTCATCCAGTGAGTATGGGGTTTCATACACCAATATACTCAGTTTAAAACGATGTTGATGGGTTTGCTTATTCTCAATGGTGGCCAATGAGGGGTCACGCGCGTTTAAATATCTTTTTTCTCAGCACCACAAATACAAGAAATAGCAAGGAAGCTACGCCCAAGATCCCCACAGTCCACATCATGGTTTTTGTGATCTCAGAAGAAGCAGGAGGCATGCCCGCCCCAAGTAGCTTGAGCTCTTGGGAAGCATCTGCTTCTGAAAGGTTTCCCATGCAGGCATCTGTGTATTTGGTGTTATACTTCTTTTTAAGGAAAATAAGGTAGGTGCCTCCCTGATCAAATACGGCTCCACAATTCTTTTCGAATGGCGAATTGGCTACCAAAAATTTGTCGGTAGGATTTTTCCAGCTCTCAAGGACTTCAAAGGAATATTTTTGCCCACCAGATACCCAGTTGGTTTCTGCTCCAATCACTTTACCTCTGAAAACCAAATCTGCCCGGGAAAAAGCAGAATCAAGGCCCGGGTTTGGACAATCGCACGCATTCAGGAGATGGAAAGAACCCAGAAAAACACATGCAAGCATCAACACCTTCAAGTACATAATGGAAAATTGCTAGTACAGCGCAAGGTAACGTGTAAAACGCACCAAAACCAAGTGAATACTTGAAGGACTGCTCTTGGCAATAAATTGTTATCAGGAAACCCTATGTTTTCGCTGTGGATGAAGTGTACATCACCACTTCACGAAAGGAGTAGAGACCCATTCTCTATCCTGCGTAAAAGCAGAGAGAAAGTACCCTCCACGTGGCAATTCATTCACCGAAAGTGCGATCTGATCAACTCCATTTGATATAGGCTGATTGATCCATTCTCTTCCTGTAGCGTCAAATACACTTACTGAAGCTACGTCTGACAAGGAGGTCAAGTTTATCCATAAATCATCACTTGCGGGGTTTGGGAACACGCGAAGTACAACCGATTCAAGCGGATTCTCAATGGAGGTCGTAGATTCTGGAAAAAACCAGGCTCTGCGAACGGCTTCCCCTAAAGTAATACCAGAGCTGGGGGACTGTCCCTCGACAAATATAGAAGGAGTTGAAGTTAGGGAAATTAGAAACGCTTGATCTGAAACCGGGTCGTAGGCGATAGGAGCGTTCCTTTCGATGGAAACAGTGGGCATAAATCCCTGCTGAGGCGAGTAAAAAGTGGGAAAATCGTAGCATAAGAGTTTGTCTTTGGCCCAAACCGGAGCGAAAAAGCTACCAAATCCATCTGCAAATAAAGCGGAGTCGCTTTCCAGGGTTCGCCGGTTAATTGTCATCAAAGATGAACGAATTGCACCTGTTGCATAATCGTAGTAGACATAAATATCATCAGGACTGGCCGCTAAATATTGAGGGAAAGCGGCAAATGCCCAATGAGGGGATAACCGAACCACCGCTAATGTATCTTCCAGGTCCAAATCTACCACCACTACTCTATCTTGTAACAGCAGGTAAGCCCGACTGTCTGCTACTAACAAATCTACGGGTGTCTGGTCCACGATAGAAGTATCTTGCAGAATGGTTGTGACTTGCTGATGTCCGGCTTTTGTGTCGTAAATGCGAAGGAAGGGAGGTTGATCGGCAGCTACCACCACTCGGTCGTCCCATGGTTCAACCCACCTGGCATCAGCGTTGAGAATGGTGCTTTCAAAGGTAAGGTCCTTCTCGTTGAAAACTTTTAGGGAACGATTTCCTTGTTGAAGGTCACCCGCCAGGAACAGCTTCCCTCTGTTTCTAGCGATATCAGAGGTAGCAGAACTGTCAATCACAGTAGAAGCACCGGAGGGAAAAGAGATGGCATAGGCACGCCCCTGATTGGCTCCCACGGTAAATAATGTGCCATTTTGACCCATTGCCAATTGGAAAAAGCAACTGAGAACCAAGAGTAGCAAGGGGCGTAAAGGCGTTTTCATGACGGCCGAATTTACCAGATAACGAACCATTTGGCGTACAAGTTGGGGTTTCCAATCAATTTCTCTGTCATAAGTATGACAGAAGGGCTATTTTGTGGAGTGAAGCGGAAAAAATAACCCGGGAACTGCTCCTGTTCCCGGGCCCACACACAAACTATAGCCGTGCTTAACGCACCACTAATTTGCCCCTTGCAAGTACCTGTGCTTGCTGGCTGAGTTCAACCATATAGGTACCTGGGGTCAATTGCTCCCGATAAAGGGTAACCTGACCGTCATTTTGTTCATAGGAAATATCTATTTCCTGCCCCTGAAGGCTGTACAGCTTCACCGCTAAGTCTTTCTGGTTGGGCAGACGAGTGTCCAGTCTGATGGTAGCTTCATCTGACATGGGGTTGGGATACAGGGTGAAGGATACCCCTTCATCAACCCTCGGAGCCGATGCCAGTACATCAGCGTTTCTCATCAGGTGGTTAAAACGGGTTCCAGTGGATTGACCGGTGTTGATGACTGTGAAAGCACCTGCCAAGATCAACTCGTTTTTGTAAACGGTCGCTGAGCGTACCGCTCCATTCGGGTCTACAATGGGGGAAAGCCCGGGTAATCCTGGCGTGTAGACACCCGCATGCTTGCCAAAGAATAGGCCACCTCCTGTTCCGAAATAGCCCGTTGCCACGAGCTTGCCGTTTAGTACTTGAAGCTTGCGAACATGTTCATTTTCAGTTGCTTGGAAGATACGCGCAAAATTGGTGTCGACTAAGTTTGGCGTCCAAGAACCATTTTGCCAACTGGCCAGCCCAAATTTTCCTTTTCCTTCCTGGTCAAAGAAATTTCCTCCAGCATATAAAGCAGTATCGGTACTGGCAAGCGTGTAGACGGGTGCGTCCAGGCTGGGCCCGCTTCCTTCTGGGGCCTCCCATTTGACCCCGTTCCAACGGGCTACATATTGAAGGGCGTCCGTTCCTGCACCACTCATAAAATCACCACCGGCATAGAGCATTCCCTTATGGGTAGCAAGTGAATAAGTGAGGCCGCTAATTTCTGCTCCCACTTTGTTCCATGCGTTCATGTTGGGGTCGTATTTCGCAACACCAATATAGATGATGCCACTCATCTCACCAGCGGCGTACAACTCACCATTGTGGACATGGAGGTCATAGATCGGTCCTACCGCAATGGAGGAATAGGTCCAGGTACTGCCGTCCCATTTTGCCAGGTTTACAGGGTTGCTAAAACCATCCAGTAGGTTACCGCCAACCCATAGGGCGCCTTGAAAAAAGGTCATGTCCTCTATGGTCCCTTGAACCCCATTCCCAATAGCAGAAAATGTGGTTCCATCCCAGCGAGCGATTCCCTGGCAATTAACCCCATTTGCCTGGGTAAAGTCCCCTGCTACAATCAAGGTGTTATCGGATGGGTCGTTCAACATGGCCTGAACATCTCCATCTGTTCCAGATCCGAGGCCGTTCCAGATGGTCGTTGGAGGATAGCCCGGCTGAATCCATGCGAGTTCTTCGAGGGTAAATCCATGTTCAGCTGCCCAAACAGGCAGTGCCGGGTCCTTGATTTCTCGGATGTAGGCGTAATTGGTTTCCCGATGTACCCGCTGAGCATCCTCCTGGTATCCACTGGCAATCATCAGATACCCCACGGCACAGGCAGTGCCTTTGTGGTCAATGAAGTAGGGTTGACGCTGGGGATGGTATAAATTGATGGGGAAAGTGCCTGCCTTCCAATAAGCGTTTAATTCGTCCAGCATTTGATGCCGCTTGGTCAGTTGAGCGGAAGAAATTCCTTCAGGTTGGCGATTGCGCAGGTAGCTTTCCACCAGCATCAGGTGCATGCGGATACGGTCATTATCAGAATCAAAGCTGATCCTTTCCAGTAAAAAATCGGTAGCAGGAACTTGGTGGTTCCATTCTTTGTTGACTTCCACCAAGTGACTGTACAAGGTGGCAGGTTCATGAGGGTTCAGGGCGAACAGCTGCTGGCCCAGGCATAACAGTACCAGCACCAAACTGATGGGTTTGATTCGTTTCATGAATAAAATGTTGAATTAAAACAGGTCGTGTGTTTAGATGCCCGGTGTCACATCTTGTGACAAGAACGATCAATAAGTAGAAGTCTCCGTGTACAAGCGTATTGGATTAAGTAAATAGCCAGTGATACAGAAGTTGTCACTATTTGGGACTATCTCTTTTTTCCAAGTACAGCCGTATCTTCTTAACGCATGCACCCCATCATTCGCTGCGCAAGTTGAGTAATTTTTCATCTTAGAATTGAAAAATGGGTTGAGGCAGCTATTGATAATTTTAACGGGTCTTATATAGTACCTTGGGAAAACTAACTGTAACATGCATATGAATCCGTTCAACAAATACAAAAGACTGAAGGCGTTTGGCCTAAGGAAAACGGGGAATATCCTCAGGATTTCCATTAGAGATAAAAACCTGGAGTTCTGCACAATCGTGGCCAATCATTTTCGTCAGATGACTGATATTGAGGTAATTCATGGCGACTTATTTTGCTCAAAGGCTGATGCCGTTGTAAGTCCTGCCAATAGTTTTGGTGATATGGGAGGAGGAGTAGATCGGGCAATTGATAATTTCTACCAGGGAAATGCTCAACAAAAAGCAAGGTCAGCAATCATTGGTCATTTTTTGGGAGAACTTCCCGTTGGAATGGCGCACATCCTTGAGATGGAATCCAAAAAGTTTCCTCACCTCATTCTGGCTCCAACTATGCGGGTCCCTGGAAAATTAGAGCAGACGTCCATTAATGCTTATTTGGCCATGCGCGCTATGCTGGTTCAGGTACACCTGTTCAACAAGAGAAGCAACGATTCAATCCAAACCATCGCCATGCCGGGCCTGGGAATAGGCGTGGGAGGAATGGCCTATGAACAGGCAGCATTCCAGATGCTGACCGCCTATCACAATATCATCGGGGGAAGATTGGAAGCGGATCGTTCACCCTATGCAGGCACCGTTCAGGAAGTAGGAAAAGCATGAAATTCAAGGACTATTACCAGTTTTTCGTATTTGCTTATGAAATAAGGCACAAGCTCATCAAATGAGATTGGGCATCTGAGCTAATCTGTATTAACAATGGGAACAAGAAATGAAGTTTTTTGCCTTATACACCCCGCCTTCCCAACTCCGTCTTGATCAGCTCCAACTCCCGGCTAGACTGTCCGGCGACAGAGGTATTTTCATTTGCACGACGGATCAAGTAGGGCATGACGGCTTTTACAGGACCATAAGGGAGGTATTTTGCTACACGATAGCCCGCATGACCCAGGTTGAACGAGATGTTGTCCGACATCCCCAATAATTGAGAGAAAATAATACGGTGGTCCCCCGGCTGAAGGCCTTTTGCCGCCATCAGCTGGGTGAGCTTCAAGCTACTGGCTTCGTTGTGTGTGCCTGCACAAATGCAAACATGGTCAATGTGCTCCGTGCACAGTTCCAGGGCGGCATCATAGTCTGCATCTGTGGCCTCCTTGCTGGGTTGCATGGGGTTTTCATAGCCCATTTCGCGTGCGCGCTCCGTCTCTTTTTCCAGGTACGCTCCCCGTACCAGCTTAACGCCCAACAGGTATCCCAGAGATTTACTTCGCTCAATCAGGCCTTTGAGGTAGTCCAGTCGGTCCCATCGGTAATGCTGAATCGTTGTGTACACCCAGCAGGCCTCCTGGTTATAAGTAGCCATCATTTCTTCGGCCAGCTCGTCTATGGTATCCTGTATCCAGGTCTCCTCGGCATCAATGAAAATAGGGGTCTTCTGCTCCTGTGCAGTTCTACATATGCGGTGAAGGCGAGCTTTTACCCGTTCAAATTGCTGTACTTCCTTCTTGGATAATTCAGCCCCTGATTGCCTTTTATCCATCAGGTCGAAATCAGCCAGACCTGTTAACTTACATGCGCTAAATGCAACCGGCTCATTTTTTCCTCCATGCAGCAACGTCCGGATAATTTCCTCACAGGTTGCGTCAAACCCCGCTTCTGTTTTTTCCCCTTCCACAGAATAATCTAGGATGGTTTGAACCCCGAATTGATACAGGTAATTAGAAGTGTTCACAGAATCTTTGAGAGAAGTGCCTCCGCAGAACAGTTCAAAAATGGTGTTGCGAACAAGGGGCTCCACGAGCGGCAAGTTCAATTTCAACGCGGTTGAAAGGAGCGGAGGTCCGATCTGGTTCAGGGCAGGTGAGCCGATCATTTTAAACAGCCAATAAGCTTTTTTCAACTGAGCATCTGTGCGGGCAGCAAAAGCCAACTGGGTATTGTCAAATCGCAAGTTTGAGATGGTCGATTCCATATTTCCTTTTCCTGAAAATGGGGTTGCTAATGAAATGTGATTCGATAACTTCTAATTGCATGGAAGTGTTAGGCGGCAACAAAGAATTTTAAAATCCTGTCAGTCATCGAATATTCTCTCCCATAAAATACAGAATCAGCCATAAATGAACAACAGGAAACTTACCTGCCAAGGGTAGGGTCTTTTGAAAATTCTGCTTCC
>JBCDIQ010000121.1:0-14113 GCA_039024295.1 Bacteroidota bacterium
AACGCAAAGTCAGGTATTTTAACTTTTACTACCTCAAAAATAAGGACGGAGACTTCGCTGTACGGCAACGACCCAGAAATGGATTTTGGGGTGGCCTGTGGGAAATTCCGAATGAGGAAGTCGAACAACTCTCCTGGACGCATCAAAAAAGTCGCCCTAATGCTATCTACCGAGGAGAATTGAAACATGTATTCACCCATTTTGACATGATGATCCATGTTTTCGAAGGCAATTCCCAGGAAAATGAATGGGCGGCTCCGGCGAGAATGATCCCATCTGAGGCAATAGACGACCTGGCTTTTTCAAAAGCAGTATTGAAAATATTTGTAAAAATCGGCTTGCTATAACCAAATTGTCCCGCTTTGTGTATATTTATAAAAGGAAGACTGTGCTATACGCGCTTGATCAGCAACCTTTCCTGTACAACCTAACCTAATTGCGGTGGATCCAGATCCTGGTAGTTATTATCATCTCACCTCTTCCCTACTCGCCGACCTTTTTAGCTCGCAATTTATTTGGCCTTGGCAGCAACTACTCATGTTCCTGCTACTGCTCACCATTTCTTTTCTCGTATCGGGCGCAGAAGTGGCCTATTTGACCCTCACAAAAGGGGAGATTGAAGAAATAAAGAACCAGGAAAGCCCTGCTTCCCGGCGTGTATTGTCGCTTATCAGCAAACCACGACAACTCCTTGCGACCATTCTGATCACCAATAACTTCATGAATGTATCAGCCATTCTGGTAGCGTCATACATTCTGGTGACCATAAGTGAAGGACTTACCCTGGATGATCAGATCAAGAAAGTACTGGAAGTAGTCCTGATAACAGGGGTGCTGCTTTTAATTGGAGAGATCATCCCCAAAGTATATGCTTCCCGAAATCGGGTAGCCCTTGCAAGTCTGTTATCAGGCGTAATGATCAGGCTAAGGTGGCTTTTGGGTCCATTTGCCCGCACCATTATAAGTGGGACACAGTTTATTGAGGACAGGTTCAAAATTAGTGGAGAAAACACCTCCCTGGAAGATATCAAAACCGCAATTGATCTGACAGTATCTGAAGAAGTTTCCAAGGAGGAGAATGAGATACTCAAAGGAATTGTCAATTTTGGCAACATCTCTGTCAGGTCGATCATGCGTGCACGGACAGATGTGGTCGCGGTAGAAGACGAAGCTTCCTTCGAAGACATCCTTACCATTATCAATGAGCATCGATATTCTCGTTTACCGGTTTACCAGGAAAGCCTGGACAATATTAAAGGAATTCTCCACGTAAAAGACCTACTGCCATTGCTCAAGGAAACTGGGGCTCAAGTAAACTGGCAGCATGTGTTGAGGGAGGCTTACTTTGTTCCTGACAGCAAGAAAATTGACAGCCTGCTGGATGAGCTCAAGAAAAAGCACCTTCATATTGCCGTCGTGGTAGACGAATTTGGCGGAACCGCAGGTATAGTTACCCTTGAAGATATCATGGAAGAAATCTTCGGGGAAATTATGGATGAAAATGATACTTCAGATTATGCCAACTCCCGCCTTGATGAGAATAACTTTGTGTTTGAGGGCCGAATGCCCCTGCAGGACGTCCGCAAATTCATTGGCCTGGATGAACAGGAATTTGAGGAGGCCCGGGGAGAAAGCGACAGCCTGGCAGGATTGATACTCGAACTGTATGGCAGAATTCCCTCAAAAGGCACCACCATTTTTTATCGCAACTACCAATTCAAGGTGGAAAGCGTGGACAAAAATCGAATTTTACAGGTAAAACTGACAATCAATGACCCTGAAAGCAATTCCTAACGTAGGCTGGCTCGGCGTACTTGCACTGTTCTTCCTTATCAGCTGTGGGAGTGAAGCAGAACTCCGTCCCAGAAAGCACGGCTATCCGCACATGGAACTGCCCAGTAGTTATACCTACCAGGCCTTTTCCAGTCCCAGCTGTCCCTTCACCTTTAAATACCCCGATTTTGGTGAAGTGACCCGGGACGCAGCTGACTCTTGCTGGGTGGACATCAGCTTTCCAGCGTTAGGATGTAAATGGCACATTAGTCAGCGAGACATACAGGTTACTGAAAAAAATCCGGAAGTTCATTTTGAAGAACACCGCAAGCTGGTGTACAAGCACAGCAAAAAGGCAAGTCAGATTCGCACTGCTGAACTGACTAGCCCCGCAGGAAATGGAATCTACTATGAACTGTATGGAGAAGTGGGAACCCCCTTACAATTTTTCCTTTCAGACTCTTCCAACCAACAATTTATCATTGGCTCGGTGTACCTCAATACTGCCCTGGCCAATGACTCCTTGGCTCCTTTAATTGCACTTATGAAGGGAGAGATACAGCGTTCAGTGGCTTCTTTACGTTGGGAATAAACAGGAGGTGTGTGACAAAAAGGATTATCTGTGTCATAAAACTGATCATGTTCCCCATCTTTATGCATCAAATTTGTGTATCTCTTTATGGAGAATAAGCGACATGGACTTGTTTCCCTTCTGATTGCAGGGATATCTTTGTAACTCGTAGGGCGGTAATGAACCCTAATCTTTTGACACTTCATATTCCTACTGCAAATCCTAAGTTTACACGATTATGAAAAAAATTATTCTGTTTTGTTGGCTAGCAGGAGCCATTGGTATGCTCTCAGCCCAGAAGGTGGGCTATATTGATTCTGAAAAGATCATGGCCAAAATCCCCGAATATCAGTCTTCCCAACAAGAGATTGAGCGGGTATCTGAAAAATGGCAAAAGCAGCTGGAGGAAAAGTATGCCGCTATTGAGCAATTGTATCAAAACTACACGGCCCAGGAGGTATTATTGCCAGAAGACATAAAAAAGGAAAAACAGGAGGAAATCTTCAAGGCCGAACGGGAAGCCAAAGAGTTTCGCGAAAGTAAATTCGGGTACAACGGTGCTTTATTTCTCCTTCAGGAAAGTAAGGTAAAGCCTATCCAGGATAAATTGATGAGGGCAGTCGCTGTTGTTGCGAAGAAAAAGAGATATGCCTTTGTATTTGATAAGGCAGGAGAAGTTACATGGATGTACACAGATGGAGGATATGATATAAGCGATGATGTATTGGAGGAAATGGGCTACAAGGAGGAAGCGGGTAGCACAGGGGGAAAATGAGTTTCTTATATTTTTTAAGTTACAATTCCCTGTTTACCAACAATAATTCCTAGTTTTACAAGCCTGTAATACGATGCCATTTATGAAATATGTCTTGTCATTTGCCTTTGCCCTGATGCTAGGGGCAAGCACTTTGTTTGGGCAAACCAATTTGAAATTTGCCCACGTGAATGTGGAACTGATCCTGAGCTATATGCCTGAGTATAAAACCATGGGCCAGCAACTACAGGCCCAGCGGAAGAAGTATGCAGAGCAACTCGCCATCAAGGAGAACTATGGCCAACAAAAGCTTGCGGAATACCTGGAGCTAGCCGAAGTCAACCCCAACTCGCCAGACCTAAAAGCAAAAGAGGATGAGTTGAGAAGGCTCGAAGCCGAGATTCAGAAAAATGCTTCTGAATCTGAACGAAAGTTGCAAGTGAACCAGCAGAAACTGCTGGCTCCCATCCTCGAGAAAATGGACAAAGCCATTAAAGCAGAAGCTGCGGCCAGTGGCTATGACTATGTGTTCAGCGACCTTGACGGCAATGGCACCTCGGTTGTTTTGTATGCACCAGAAGAGCGTAACCTCACCAAGAAAGTTATGAAGCGGCTGGGCATTGAAGTTCCTACCAATTGATTTATCTTTTCTTCTAATTATTGAATCCAATGAAACTCAACCTCATATTAATCAGTGTCATCTGTCTGGTGGCAAGCATTTTCCAGCCGCTTTCGGCACAGGATAAAATTGGCTATGCCAGTGTAGATGCCATCATGGCTTACATGCCAGAGATGAAGACCATGCAGCAAACTTTGGCTACTTATGAGAAAAAGCTTGCGGAAAGGCTGCAAGCCAAGCAGCAGTACGCACAACAAAAGTACGCAGAGTACCAAGAAAAGGCACAGGCCACCCCCCCTACGCCTGAAGCTGAGATGAAGGCCCTGGAAGAAGAACTGAGAAAACTCCAGGCGGAAATTCAGGCTGAAGCGCAAAAAGCTGAAGAATCTTTGATGAAAAAGCGCATGACACTTATGGAGCCCATCACCGATAAGCTACAAACTGCGATAGATGAGATAGCTAAGTCAGAAGGGTATACCTATGTATTTAATACCCGTGATGGAACTGGATTTTCTATCGTTTTGAAAGCTCCAGAGGGAGATGACCTTACCGAAAAAATCATGACCAAAATGGGAATTACCGTTCCTAAAAGTGAAGGTAGCAACCCCTGATCCGAACTTACCCATCGGCGTATTTGACTCAGGCCTGGGTGGCTTAACCATTGTGAAAGCCATTCAGGCTTTATTGCCTCAAGAGGAGATTTGCTACTACGGCGACACCGCTCACCTGCCTTATGGAGACAAATCGGCGGTATTGGTCCAGGAATTTTCCAGAAACATAGCTCGCTTTTTGGTAAAGCATCCTGTAAAAGCGGTTGTCATTGCTTGTAATACCGCTTCTGCTACTGCATTGGAGGAGGTACAGAAAGTAGCTGGAACCCTGCCCGTATTTGATGTGATCAATCCCGCAGTAAAAGTGGCAATCGAAAGCTCCCGTACGGACCAAATTGGGGTTATAGGAACTCGCACAACCATTCGTTCAGGGGTTTACACAAAAAAGCTGCTATCTCACTCACCAACAGCAAGGATAATCGAAAAAGCTACCCCGCTTCTGGTTCCGATGATAGAAGAAGGATGGCTACAAAATGCGGTAAGCCAGGATGTAATTGATGCGTACTTGTCTGATACCGGATTTCAGCAAATTGATTGCCTGATTCTGGGATGCACCCATTATCCACTCATCAAACCTCAAGTACAACGATACTTTGAAGAAAATTATGACCATCAGGTTGAGGTTGTGGATTCTTCTCTTGCAGTCGCCAGGTCTTTAAGCAGTGGGTTGCTCCAGCGTAAAATCATACGCCAAGATCCAAAAAAAACTCCTCATCACATCTACTTTCTTTCAGACTACAACGTTCATTTTGAAGAAACTGCCCGGGTATTTTTGGGAAAAAGCCTTCATTTTGAGGTTTCCCCCCTGTAATTTACCTCGGTGCCTTACGTCTAGTACCCAAGTTAATCTAAAGCTCCGTATTTTTACTGGATAACGAAGTTATGATTATGAAACAAATTGCCACCATTATACTGCTACTGAGTTTATTTGGTAACATAAGTAAGGCTCAATATTATGGGGTGAGTCGTCCATTTGAAAGCAAATGGACATTGGGGCTACAAGCCGGTATCGCGGGAGTGAGTGGTGATGTTTCCACAGACTTACGAGGGGCTTTTCATGCGAGCTTTATGATTCAAAAATCTCTCAGCAGGGTAGTAGACTTGCGTTTGCACTTCAGCAGAGGCCGTACCAGAGGCCTCAATACGTTTGCTTCCTCTAACTTCCGTTTCAATGATGCCTTAAATGGAGAGCGCACCAGGCCACCCGTGGCTGCTTATGATACTGTTAATGCTGAGGTATATCATAATTATAGCATGGACTACTGGGACGGAGCATTAAACCTGCGGGTAAACTTCAACAGGATGTTTAGCAAAAGCGGGGGTGAGAATTGGGACCTTTATGGCTTGGCAGGAATTGGAACGATGTTGTATAGCACCAGCGTTGATGCACTTGATTCAGATGGAAGCGCTTATGATTACAGTTCAATTACAGTAGACGCCAGCGAAGCCCAAATCAGACAAGAGTTGGACGTGCTGTTAGACGGAGAATACGAGACCCAAGCCCAACAGGATTACATCTCCAAAAACGGCATTGGCACCCATGCATTTGCAACCGTTTTTTCCATAGGGGGCGGGTTCAGGATGAAACTCAGTGAGCGTCTCGCTGTGAGCCTGGAAAGTGCCTATTACATTACCCAGGATGACTTACTGGATGGACAACAATGGGATACCAATAATAGGCTGAGTGTAGGAAACGACAGCTACTATCGCGCGAGCATCGGATTGGATTTCACCTTTCCCCCCAAAAGGGAATAGGGCATTTCTTGGTCAATGCCCTCAGTTCCTGTCTCATCAAGCCATGTACAAATAGGGTTTCCAGTCATCTCTGACCTTCCCGGAGAAATTTCCCAGAAACATAACGAAGCTCGGTCGAAACGGCTGATGGCGCATTTCCATTCCCGCTTCTTCTGGCGTCATGTTTCCTTTTTTGGAATTGCACTTTTGGCAGGCAGTAGCCAAATTTTCCCACGTATCCCTCCCTCCTTGAGACCTTGGGATAACGTGATCAATGGTCAAGTTCTCTTTTGAGTTACAGTATAGGCAAGAGTAATTATCTCGCTTGAAAATATTGGTGCGAGATAGATTTACCTGTTTGTAAGGAAGAGAGATGTACCGATACAACCGGATAATAGAGGGAAATTCAAATTCTCTGTTAACGGTACGCAGGCGCTCCCCAGGAACCTCGGAGAGCATCTCAGCCTTTTGAAGAAAGATCAATCCAAATGCGCGCTCAACGGCGCACACGCCAATTGCCTGATAATTTTGGTTCAATACGAGAACTTTAGCACCCACGATTCCACAGTATTAAAGGTGAATGATTAGACATTATGTCGCTTTATAGTGATTAAATCATGTGTTTGTCGAAATGTTTTAGCCTGAATGATGCCATTCTCTTTAAAGTCGTCTACCCTGACCCTTCCTGAAGCATGAATCACTTTTTCTTCGGGGGCTATTATAGCTACGTGGGATACCCGACCCTGGTTGGGTTTGGAAAAATAGGCCAAGTCACCAGGTTGTTTTTCATCAAAATCAACTTCGGTACCTTCCTGGATTTGGAGGCTGGTGTCACGTGGCAACTTCAATCCACACATGTGAAATACGGTCTGGGTAAGCCCAGAACAATCAATCCCAAAACTTGTGCGCCCTCCCCACAAATAGGGTACATTCAAAAACATCCTGGCTACCTCAATAATGGCTTCAGGACCAGCAAACCTATGGTTTTCAACCACTTCAGGACCTAATATCCAGCTATGTTCCCCAAGGGTAAGTTGGAAATATCGCTTGGGATCGGGCGTCAGGGGCAATCTCGCCCCTAATGGCAGCCTTAAATAGGTCCCGTCGGGTTTAATAAGAGATCCGTTAGCCGTAAAAAGGTATCGGTAGCCAACGATAGACTCAAAGGTTTCTTCTTCTATTCCCAGCAAGGATTCTGCATTCACCCATCCCTCGTATTGATCTGTTAGGTTCTGAACCTGCCACCAGGAACCCTTTTCCTTGAGGAAAAGGGCAAATTCCCCAAAAAGTAATTGGGACACCATTTCTGCGGCTTCCGAGGGGGATTGCCGTAAGGGAATGAAGGCCTCCTGACAGAAATAGTACATAAGTCCAGGAATTCAAAAATCCTGCACATAAATTAACATTCTTTCAGTAGAAAGCATAAAGTTGGGACAACTTTTCACCTTAGGACCATTTTCCTCCCTTGTATTAAAATAGATGGGGCCTGCTCCAGAAAAATTCTGGAGCAGGCCCATGGTGGCATCCACTTTCTCAAAAAGAAAAACCGAAGGTAATGAAGACCAGCCCACTAAAATTCCCTTCTTCCCGCGATTCGTCTGACAGGCCATAAGTGGCACTGATAACTACTTTATCAAATGGGCTATGCCACAGGCCAAATCCATATCCACTATGCAGCACATCTGAATTCTCCCCTTCTTGCCAAACCCTACCACCATCATAGAAGAAAACTGTACCGAAACTACCTGGTATAAAATAACTTTTCAGGTATGCCAGCCTGGTTCGAAGCTCCACATTAAAAAATGCCATTTGCTCCCCCGTGAAGCGGTTATTTCGAAATCCGCGCAACCCAGCGTTCATCCCTATGCTGGGTGCCTGGAAAAACTGCCAATCACCAAACACCTGGCCCCCTCCAACTCTAGCTGCAATTGTGGTACTTACCGGGTTCAGGGTCAGGTAAAATCCAGCTTCACCATTGAGCTGACCCACATCCCCTGAACGGTCGTTTAGTCCCATTAACTGACTGCCGTTAACTTTGAGGTATACCCCTCGAGTAGGGTAAATAGCATTGTCCACGCTCTTGAGTTCAACAGCGGCCTGCGCTCCTGCAAATGCTTTTTCTTCGTACAAATCAGCAAAGAATTCATCTCCCGGTGCATCCGTGATCTGGTCAATGAAACGCCCCTGGTTTCGGTCAGGGTCTATTTGGAGCCATTGGGCCATCGGCAAAATTTCTACTTTCACGGCACTGCCAATCCTCCGTTGAAGCCCTGTGGCGAACGTCACGGTGCGGGTATTTACCCAGTGGAAAGAAAGGTCATCACGGTCTTGAATTTGGGTTTCGTTACCAAGTCCAAAGAACGTGTTGTTAAACCGCGGAACGTTTGCGTCCAATCTAAGCAGGTAATTCCATTTCCCAACAACCTCGGTGAAGTTGCCTCGGTATTTAAAATTCCAGGAATTAGAATTGATGGCAAAATTTCCCAAAACTGACTGGGTAGAAGCAAAGGGATCTTTTCTGAACCCATGGGTCTGACTTAACAAGCCTCCCCCTATAAAAATCCCATCATCAATGTTGAACCCAAAAAATGCTGCGGGTGCCAACAAATCATACTGGAATGATTTCCGGTCATATTCATTTACCTCCGGATCTTTGGACAGCTTTTTTCTCAGCCCCGTTCCAGTGATTTCAACTCCATCCTTGGTGTCGTAGAGCAATATTTTTGACGAGGAGGCCTCATTGCTCACCCTATCTTCTCCATCTCCTCCAATCAACCTGATTTTGATTTTACTGGTCCCTTCCCCGGAGAACTTAAATCGATCCTTACCATCTCTGCCATACAACCGTAACTCTTTGGTTTCAGATGCCAGGAAGGTCCTATCGTAAAGCATCTGCTTTTTATTCCCTTCACTATCTGATTTATACATCTGAACCCGGACCTTTTCCATCGGGAGGTAGGTGATTTCAAATATTTCGTGCTTATCACTTCCCACGACACTGACTTCTTTTGCCAGGAAGAGATATAGCTCCTTGGCAAAATTTTTCAGGCTGTCTCTTCTCGCCTTAAGATTTGCTGCGGTAGACGCCCCGGTCTGTGCATAAACAGATTCAGGCCAGTTCTTGATCGCATTATCAATTATACCGTCTGAAAGGCGCTGTTGAAGGGAATCGACGGTGCGCTCCCACTCATCCCAGCTCTTATCCGTGAGGAAAGACCTGTCAAAATAACGCGCATTGAACGCATGTCCTGGCGGGTTTTTAAGCTCAGGTCCAAAGGCCTGGAACTTAGGCATAGCCCATTTCCTGGTTACCAACCACATGATAGGCCCTTGGGACTTAAAAAAGGCCTGGTCCCGGTCACGGGGAATGGGGCGGTATATTTTACCTTTTCCGTTGTCATAGGAAGCCCACCGCCATTGGTCATCGTGTCGGTCCCAATCTCCGAGGAATAAATCGAATAAACGCGATTTCAGCACCCACTGCTGGTCGACGAAATTGTCGTTATCATCCTGGATTTTATCCAGGACTTTGGCAGTATTGACAATTTTCTTTGAGCTACCGAAGTGCTGGGCATCTTCCCAATTGTTAGCAGGCCGCTCCTCATACAGGCACAAGCTATTGGCAAAATCATCCGCGTACTCTCCCAGCCTTGGGTCCTCTGGTACATATACCAGTTGGGGGTTGGCGTGACAAACTTCTGCTGCATCCGCCAAAGGCGGAACAACGAAGGCACCAAAAGGGTGTGAAGAGGAAATCTGGTCCTGGACAAGGGCCGCAGCAAACGTACTGCGAATGAAAGAGGGCACAGCTCCTGCTGCATATTTTTCTATGGTCCGAAGCACGTACTGTTTGCCATCAGATGCCTGCATCCGAAGGGATTTGGTTTGCTGGCCTCCTCCTCTTTTTAAAATTTGCAGTCCCCCGTGCTCCTTGCCAATATCAAATACAGGAACGCTTATGGGAGCACTCCATGCATCGCGGTAATTGTCCCCCAGGATGAATCGCTTGAATTTACCAGCTTCATACTGCTGACTCGCTTTCAGGGAAACGGTGCTGTCAGCAAAGTTGAGGTCAGCATATTTTTCGGCAAGCTGCTTTTGGGTAAGATCAGGCTGGGCCATCGGTTGCTCAAATAATTTTTTCCTAAAGGTTAGACGCCCTTTGCTGCCATCCTCTATTGGGCTGTAATAGGAAAGCCAGGCACTTCCATCTTCATAGTAATCCAATCGAGCAAACCCATGTGTAGGGTCGGTGTATCGGGCAACTCTCGATTTCCCCACGGGCGTGACCTTGCATCCAGCACCACTCACGACAAAATGAATAGAGTCTTTGGTAGAATATTCTAGTGCATGTTCGTGGCCATTGGTGTACACCAGGTTAGGATGGGTCCTGAAAATCTCCATGAGTTCCTTGCGGAGCTGCTGGTTTTTGGGGTGTGGAATATCCTGGACATCCCCCAAAATTGTTCGATACAGGGGATACAAGGCACCAACAACCGGTAGTGGAATGTAGAGACTTTCGTTTACCTCTCTAAGGGGAAAGAAATAATCCCCTACGGTAAACCTGCCGCCATGTGTCCCGTGGGAATACAAAGGATGGTGAGCGGCAACGACTATTTTACGATCAGGATTTGCCGCAATAATGTCCTTCATATGATCAATTAGTTCAGCTTCGCTTTTGACATCACAATCAGATTCGTCACCCTCGGGCCTCTCATGCTTATGAACCCACCACTGCGAATTAAAAATAACCAATAAAAGGTCTGGAGAAAGATCTACAGCTACTGGCCCAGGACATCCGTCATCAGGTAAAAAGAGGTTGCCTTTATTCGCATATTTTTCAGCAAACTTCTCTTGGTTCAATGCGTACTTGTAGCCTTTCTTTCCCCCTTTTGCCCAGTCGTGATTACCGGGGAGCATAAATGCACGCCCCTTAAAATTTGCCAGAATATCGAGCTGTTCCGTAAGCATCTTTTCTGCTTGAGCACGTTCTGGATGTTTTTTGTTGACCAACCCTATTGGATAAACATTATCTCCCAGATAAATTAAGCTGCTATTTTCGCCGGCAGCCTCCAGTTGCCCTTGCAGCAACTTCAACGTTGGCTCCTGACGTTCTGTATCAGGTGCCCCTGCATCTCCTAACAGAAACACGGTATGCGTAGGTAATCCTTCAGGCAACCTGGCCTGATCCCAGCCCTTTACTGTCTTGTGATAATATGGTTTATAAGAGGAGCAGGCAAAAAACAAGCCTGATAGCCCCAAAATGAGGAAAATACGCAGTTGTGTCATGTACTTGTAGCTTTATATACACAAATTTATTCATGTGAACGCTAAAAACAAGCTTCTCCCAATCCACTGTTTGTGGAAAACCTGTTAATCTTGTGTGATATACTAAAGTTTGGCGTTGGAATGTGCTTCTGTATCTTTGTTTAGTTGGAGTCTATAATTTTGTTGCATGAAGGAGAAAGTAAATATCAATGACCGCAGTATTGAGTCCGCAGGTATCCCAAAGGATTATAAGGAAGCCCTGGCGGAATTGATCTGGAATGGCTTTGATGCAAAGGCATCGCGGGTTGAAATATCATTTGATGCGAATGAGATAGACCATGTGCATGAGGTCCGGGTTCGGGATAATGGTTACGGAATTTCGCATGAAACCCTTCCCCAAACATTTGGCACCCTCCTGGACTCCCTGAAAAAGATCTCTTACCAGCGTTCCTCCTATGTTCGTGGACAGAAAGGCAAGGGTCGCTTTTCCTTTACTGCATTTGCCAGGCAAGCCACCTGGCATACGGTGACCAACCTTCACGGGCAATTTGAAGAATTTAGCATTCGCATACGCTCCAACAACAAAGACGAATACGAACTGACCCCTACCATTCCTTCCACAAAATCTAATACAGGGACAGAAGTGGTGCTGACTCAATTGTTTGGGGTTACAGCAGGCTCTTTTACCTCTGATGAGTTCTATGAGTTTTTATGCCAACAGTTTGGCTGGTTTTTGTTCTTGAACCGTAAAAACTCCTTTTCGCTGGTGGTTAACGGAGAGGAGCTTAACTATTCCAGCATCATTGCGGAGTATGATGTAAAAGCTGTCATCCTGGATGATCCCATGGAAGAAGAACAGGCCCACTCTTTTGACTTGACGTACATCCGGTGGAAAACTCGCATTGGAGACAGGTACTATTATTATTACCTGAATGACAAAAAACGAGAGGTTGCCAAGCAGCTCACTTCCTTCAACAACAATGCAATTGATTTTCATCATAGCCTCTACATCGAGTCGGACTTTTTCAATGAGTTTGGGATGGATGCGGAGGATCCGGGGTCTCGCCTGATCGGCAAGAACCAAAGCCACCCGGTCTTTCGTGCGTTGCACCGGGAACTTCATGAATACCTCGAGATCAAGGAAGCAGAATTTATTCGCACTGAAGCTGCCAACCGCCTGATTCAGGAATACCAGATCGGAGGAATAGTTTCCCCTCCTCAGGCCAATAATGCATTTTTAAAATCCCGACAGGAAGGGCTGGAAAGGCTCATAAGAGAACTCTATTCTTTGCAGCCCAATCTTTTCAAAGGGCTAAAAAAAGAACAACAACGTGCATTTACCGGGCTTTTACGACTTGCTGTGGACCAGGCCAACCCCTCCCAGCTTTTTGGCGTGCTCAAAGGCCTCATCCCTGAGGATGATCCTGGCAGAGCTACCTTGGAGCAAATGATCCACCAGCCTGATATTCAGCAGGTAACCCAGCTGCTTCAAATGATTGTGCGCCGCTTCGGAGCCTTACAAATGCTGCAATACCTCACCAGGTCAGAGACGAATTTTCAGACCCATAAGGCTGAGCTTAGGAATTTGCTTGAGCAGAATACCTGGATGGTAGATGAAGCCTTCCAGTACATGGCAGGAGATGCGGCCTTTGAAGAGGTCGTTCGAGATGGCCTAAGTATGCTGGATGGCCGGAAGCGGGCGACAAGAAATGGCCAGTCCCTTCCAGAACGTCAGCATGCCTTGATTTTCAGGAGAATGGCATTGCCAGTGATACAGAAGGAAGAAAAGCTTCCCATGCAGAACCTGTTACTGGATGCCAAATCCCCTGAAACCATTCTAGTCAAGGAGCACCAGAAGCAGGCGGAGGTTTATTTACGGTATTTGATGAAGGACCCGCAACTAGGGGGCGAACACCAACGCTGGCGCATGTACCTCCTCGCTTCCAAAGTAGATACCTACATTTCTGATCAATACCAGTCCCTGGAGGCGAAGAAGAAGCCCTTCTTAATCAAGTCTTCTCGTGATTTTGATATTTATGCCATTCGGTATGAAGATTTGTACCGGAATTTTATTGATACAACCCAGCTGTTGATCGCCCGACAACCTTACCCGAGAGGAACTCTTGAAGAGTATCTGGCGCAGGAGGGAGTAATATTGGATTACAAATTGGCATTTGGTCCTGAGAGTGAGATTCCGGTGGAACGCCTTGAGTTTGTAGGCCCCCTCTAACCTTAAATCATGATTGACGCTTTACTAAATACCTTGCCCCAAACAGGTAGCCTCAAATGGATTGGGCTTCGCCCAGGCCATCGGGAAGACATGGTGGTTGTACCAGAGGCAACGGCAGAGGCTGGAGTTGGACTTCAGGGAGATCGTTATCAAAACCGTAAAGGAGGCAGCGGCAAGCGACAAGTTACTTTGATACAGGAGGAACACCTCACGGCTGTAGCAAGTATGCTAGGAGTTGAACGAGTAGTCCCTGAGCTAGTTCGGAGAAACCTTCTGGTGAGCGGAATTAATTTGCTGGCCTTAAAAGATCGGCAGTTTCAGATTGGGGATGAGGTTATCTTTGAATGGACAGGTTTATGCCATCCCTGTTCCCGCATGGAAGAACATTTGGGTGCAGGAGGGTATAATGCAATGAGGGGACATGGAGGAATTACCGCCAGGGTAATTCAGGGAGGCATCATCAAAATGGGCGATCCTGTCAAAATGCTGGCTGCGGCAACCTCAGGTTCCTCAGGGCATTAAGGGACAACCTTCCAGTCATAAATTTTAGCTT
>JBCDIQ010000122.1:0-14023 GCA_039024295.1 Bacteroidota bacterium
GTGCGGAACCATTATTTCATCAAGCAGGTTTCGACAACTGATAGCGTAACTGCTGGCTTGTCCACCGCCATAAATGCCGAATTAAGTGAAGAATATCCGGTATCTGTTTATCCTAATCCAACGGCAGACCGGCTGACTGTTCAGTTTCAGACTGATAGTCCTGGCCAAATACGGTTAACCAGCCTTAGTGGTCAGCAGTTGTTCATGACTCAGGTGAATGCAGGCCTTGTTGATCAAGATATTCAGACCAAATCTTTGGACATGGCTCCAGGCATTTATTTCGTCTCATTCAAGGCTGAAAATGGGCCTTCATGGACTCGAAAAGTCATGGTGATAAATGAGTAATTAATCGTTCTTTTCATATATTTGGAATTACACGTCGGAAAAGTGGCCCCTTTGTGGGCTGCTTTTTTTTTCGTATTTTTACGGGGTTACAGAAGGGCAAATATTCATCCTTTTTATTCATGAGTGAACAACTGCTAAATGGTGATCTGGACCCCGAAAACCAGACACAAGCACAAGATTATTCTGCAAAAAATATCGAAGTCCTGGAAGGGATCGAACACGTTCGAAAACGACCAGCGATGTACATTGGGGATGTAGGGGAACGGGGGCTTCATCACATGGTATATGAGGTGGTAGACAACTCCATTGACGAGGCCATGGCAGGATATGCCCATAACATTGACGTCATCATTCACCCTGATAATTCTATTTCTGTCAAAGATGATGGAAGAGGGATTCCTGTTGGTATTCACCCAAAAGAAGGGGTTTCTGCCCTTGAACTGGTTATGACCCGTTTAGGTGCAGGAGGTAAATTCAACAAGGATAATTACAAAGTATCTGGTGGACTTCATGGCGTAGGGGTGTCATGTGTAAACGCCCTATCTGCAAAAACCCAGGTTTGGGTAGCCCGTGATGGCCAGCTCCACGAGCAGATTTATGAAAAGGGGGTTGCCCAGGCACCCGTCAAGGCAACTAGAGAAGTAGATTATACTGGAACTACCACCCATTTCTGGCCCGATACCACCATCTTTACTGCTAAGATTTTTAAGTATGATACCTTGGCTTCGCGTCTGCGAGAGCTTGCTTATCTCAACCGAGGGGTGGCAATTACGTTGACAGACCAGCGCGAAGAGTTGGAAGGAGAAGACGGACCTTACCTCAGTAAGAAATTTTACTCTGAAGGGGGGATCACCGAATTTGTGAAATACCTGGATAGCAACCGGGAACCCCTTCATCCTGAACCTATTTACATCAGTGGAGCAGACGAAGCCAATACGGTTCCGGTTGAATTGGCCATTCAGTATAATTCTTCCTACCGTGAAAACCTTCACTCATATGTCAACAATATCAATACCCGTGAAGGTGGAACCCACGTTTCCGGCTTCAAAAAAGCCCTTACAAGGTGCTTGAAGTCCTACGCGGAGAATGAGGGGTTTCTCAAGAAAATCAAGTTTGACATCACCGGAGATGACTTTCGCGAAGGGCTGACCTGTATTATCTCTGTAAAGGTTCCAGAACCCCAATTTGAGGGCCAGACCAAGACCAAATTGGGCAATAGCGATGTCTCTGGTATTGTAGAATCCACGGTGAATAAGACCTTGTCGACCTATTTGGCGGAAAACCCCAAGGTAGCCAAGATGATCATCACCAAGGTACTGCAATCAGCTGAGGCGCGTCATGCAGCCAAAAAAGCCCGTGAGGCGGTACAGAAGAAGAATGTAGGATTTGGCGGCGGCCTTCCTGGAAAGCTTGCCAACTGCTCCAGTAAGAAGGCAGAGGAGTGCGAGTTGTTTCTCGTGGAGGGTGATTCCGCAGGTGGAAGTGCCAAACAAGCACGTGACCGTAAGATTCAGGCGATTCTTCCGCTGCGTGGAAAAATCCTGAATGTCGAAAAAGCTCATCCTTCTCGTATTTATGATAACGAGGAGATCAAAAATATCATCACCGCATTAGGAATTCCTGGAATTGGTCAGGAAGGCGAACTAGACCTTAGTAAGCTACGCTACCACAAGCTTATCATCATGACGGATGCAGATGTGGATGGCAGTCACATCCGTACCTTGCTGTTGACCCTGCTGTATCGATACCTGCACCAGTTGATTGATAGTGGTCACGTATATATTGCCCAGCCACCCTTGTACTTGGTCAAAGTAGGTAAAAAACAGCGCTACTGTTGGACGGAAGAAGAGCGTTTGGCGGCAATTGAAGATTTGGCAGGAGGAGATGAAAATAAGGTAAATGTACAGCGTTACAAAGGTCTGGGAGAGATGAATCCAATTCAATTGTGGGATACCACCATGGATCCCGAACGCCGGATGCTACAACAGGTAAGCATTGACTCTGCAGCCGAGGCCGACCACATTTTCTCTGTCCTGATGGGCGATGATGTGGCTCCAAGACGGGAATTCATCGAACGCAATGCAAAATACGCCAATATTGATGTGTAGTAAGCCGATAGTAGGCTTGGTAAATTCGATATGAAAGCAGGTGCCCGGAGCAATCCAGGCACCTGTTTTTGCATCATTGAATCACAATTTTCCTGCTCACCATCTGGCTGCCCACATGTAGGCGAATAAAATAATGACCAGGCAATAAATTCCATGTGTATTCTTGTTCGAAGGTGTTGCCAGCAACATTGCCTGTAGCCTTTTCTACTACTCGTCCCATGAGGTCCACGACCTCGAGCAAGAATTTCCCTTCAGGCATCTGTTCTGCGCGTAAGCTTAGCTTTCCGTCAGATGGATTCGGAAAAAAAGCGATGGATGCCTGGTGAAGGCCAGGCTCATTGGAAACTTGTAGTTGATTGCTCACCAAATCAGTAACCCACACCCCACGACCATAGGTGGCGGCATATAGTTTCTGAGAAGCCTCATGGATTTCCAGCTCTGAGACAATTGCTTTGGGAAAGTCTCGTGCATAAGGTTTCCACCCCTGGGTGCTGTCACTGGTGTAGTAGATGCCCAGGTCAGTACCTGCATAAATGATGTTAGTGAGTGGATATTGCTGGTGCCTCAGCGTGTTGACAGAAAGGTTGGGCAAGCCATCTGAAACGTTTTTCCAACTCTTGCCGGCATCATCTGTGCGGAATATTTTCACCCCACCACTAAATCCCGCAAAGCTTACCCAGGCGGTGGTCGGATCGCGACCGATTTCTATGTCTGTGACAAACAAAGAATCCAGGGGAAGCCCAAAAGAGATATTCCGCCAGGTCTGCCCTCCATCAAATGTGACATGTGCACGGCCAGGTACAAATTGATTCAAATATGGCCGCTGAATTAGGTAAATGTTGTTGGGATCCTTGGGGTTTATCCGAAACGCACGAATTCCCTGACGAATCCCTCCAGCTCCCACTATAGGAAAAGCCGATATGCGTTCCCAATTCCGCCCCCTGTTCTCAGATTTCCACAGGTTCCCGATTCCTGCATAAATGATTCTTGGATCGGTGGGGTGCATTTCAAAAGGTGTTACCCATTCTCCCACCTGTAGGGTCGTAAGCGAATCCGTGATGCTGAGATCAAACAGATTTCCGCCGTCTTGGGTTCGGTGCATGTTTCCGTTGAAGTTGCTCACGTAAAAGATATTGGGGTTCTGGTGGTCAATCATGCACTCCATCCCATCTCCGCCAAATACATTGCTCCAATTAAATTCTTTAAGGAAAACGCCATTGTCTTGTGAGCCTGCAAGAATACGCGCGCTCCTACGTCCTACCCCAATCCGATAGAATTCGGTGTTTCCAATTCCATTTGTGATATTCTCTACTGGCATGGGCAACCGATAGCAGGCCGAGCTTATGGTGCCCCAGAGCGGGTCAAAACACTGTAATAAGCTATCGGTATTCCCCAAGGGGATAGAAGCTGCGCGGTCAATACCACCATCGTGGCAAAAGTAATAATGGCCATTTAGGGGATTGTAACGGACATCATGCTGGTCGGCATGTAGGCTCTGACCTCTTTTATACCGCCAATGACTCACAATCTCCCAAGTCTTTCCCCCGTCCTCACTGCCCCATTGATTCACCCCTCCTACCAAAATTTTCTCAGGGTTTTGGGCGTCCACAATCAACGTAAGGTCATAAGATGCCTGACCTCCTACATCTACACCGGGGGTTCCCCCTTGCCAGCCGAGGAGGTTGCGATCAGCCCCGCGATACCTGACCTCCCAAGTATTTCCTGCATCTGTGGAGCGATAAATCGCGTGTAGCCCTTCATCTGCTCCTCCAGCTACGGCATATACATAATTGGTATCGGAAGGAGAAATGGCAAGTTTTATCCGTGAAACCACCTGTTGTGGGGGAATTCCCGTGTTCAGGGCTGCCCAGGTTTCCCCAAAGTCGGTTGACTTCAGGATGGCAGCCTCTCCTATTTGCTGGTTGATTAAATGGCCCTGAGCTGCATACACCACATTGGGGCGGTTGGGATCGGGTTCTAAGTCCCACAAAAATTTTGAATAGGTACGCTTCCAGGTTTGCCCTCCATCAGAGGAAGTCCAGGCCCCCTCCACTCCTGCAGCAATAAGCCTATCAGGGTTGAGGGGATGAACCAATATCCTACAGAGCAGTCCGGCATCAGCCTTAGACTGAGCATAAGACAGTCCAGTAGGCACCCAAGAGTTTCCCCCATCGGTACTTTTGTACACCCCCATTCCATAGTTGTTGAACCTGCCATTTCGAATGGTTGGATAAAACATCACATGCCCAAAGTCTCCCAATGCCGCATACAGTTCTTGAGCATTTTGAGGGTTAACGGCCATGTCACTGATCCTCAGCACGGGAAGCCCATCATTCTGGGGTTGCCAGCTTTGCCCGTTATTGCTAGAATACCAAACACCGCCATTAGAGGTTCCTACCCATAATGCATCAGGATCTCTAGGATGAAACGTAACCGAATTGATCCTCCCCTGCCCTATTCCCATCTGACCATGGCGGACAAGCGGCTGCGTCAATGGCCCAACGGGTGACCAGCCTGGTGCCCGGCTGCTGTACCTGCCTTGCTGCCGTTCATATCGTTGGGCTTCAGCAAGCCAATCCTGGGCTGGTAACAGGTCTCCATCCGTGTGGGTTCTCTGTTCGGCCCACCACCGAAAGCGCTGAAAATGCTTCCAGCCTTTTACCTCTTGGAGGTCACGCCCTTTAGCCCATTCGTCAAAAGAATGCTGCATTTCCGATAGGCCAATGCTCCCGGTTGAATCTGGATTTAGGGAATTAAAAAAAGGCTGCGCAGCAGCACTGCCCAGAAGGCAAGCGACCACGCAGCTCATGTAAGTGGCTATTCGAAGCCTCGAAACAGGTATATCACCTGTCCGAGACATAAGACGGAGTAAAAGTTGAAAAGTCATTGATAATCAGGATTATTTTAGCTGATTGAACGAGATTTTTTTTCAATCAATTCGGTAAAAATTGCGAAATGCTTTTCGGTGGGTAACAAAAACCTTTTCGAGAATTGATGAGTTGATGGATGCATAAAGAGGCTCCAAATTTTTCGTACCTTTGCAGTCTTAAAATCCAATCACAACGCCAGCTCATGAAGACAAAAGCCTTTATGCCTCAGACCAAAACGCCCAAAGTGAATGTCATCACCTTGGGGTGTTCCAAAAATTTGGTGGATTCAGAGGTATTGCTTTCTCAACTGAATGGAGGACAAATCAAAGCTACCCATGAGGCACCTGAGGGGGATTCAGACATTGTGGTGATTAACACCTGCGGATTTATAGACAAGGCCAAGGAAGAATCCATCAACACCATTTTGGACTACGTGGGAGAAAAGCAAGCAGGCAACGTAGAGCAGGTGGTGGTGACCGGCTGTCTGTCTCAGCGGTATAGTGAAGAGCTTAAAGCGGAAATTCCGGAAGTAGATGCGTGGTTTGGCACCCAGGATTTACCTGACTTGCTTCACCACCTCGGCGTTGATTACAGAAAGGAATTGGTAGGAGAACGGGTTCTCACCCAAGACAGTCATTACGCCTATTTGAAGATTGCTGAAGGCTGTAACCGGCCCTGTAGCTTTTGCGCCATCCCCCTGATGAGGGGTAAGCATCGTTCCAGAACCATCGAGTTTCTGGTGGAAGAGGCGGAATTTTTGGTTCGAAAAGGGGTAAAAGAAATGATGCTCATTGCCCAGGACCTCACCTACTATGGGTTAGACATTTATGGCAAGCGGAAGTTGGATGACCTACTAAAGGCACTTTCTGATGTGGAAGGGCTAGAATGGATCAGGCTGCACTATGCCTATCCATCAGGTTTTCCGATGGAGATACTGGACACTATGGCCAGCCGTCCTAACATCTGCAACTACCTCGACATGCCGTTGCAGCATGTGAGTGATAATGTACTGAAGGCGATGCGCCGGGGCACCAACCATGAACGGACCCTGAACCTGGTCCGAGAAATCCGATCTCGTATTCCCGATCTGAGCTTGCGTACTACCTTGCTGGTGGGCCATCCCGGGGAAACAGAGGCAGATCATGAGCAGCTACTCCGATTCATTGAAGAAACACGGTTTGACCGCCTCGGGGTATTCACCTATTCGCATGAAGAGAACACCCATGCCGGCAATGTGATGGAAGACCTGATCTCAGAAGAAGTAAAACAGCGTCGCCACGATGAAGTCATGGAACTTCAAATGGACATTTCCTTCGAATTGAACCGCAAGAAAGTCGGTAAAACCTTCAAGACCTTGATTGATCGAAAAGAAGGCAACCAATACATCGGCAGGACGGAAGCTGATTCACCCGAAGTGGACAATGAGGTATTGGTTAATTCGGACACCCCACTGAAAATCGGCGAGTTTTATGAGGTGAGGATTACAGATGCGATGGAGTATGATTTGATTGGGGCTACTGTTTAGGTTTTCAGCGTTCAGTTTTCGGTTTTCAGTTCTAGGACTTGGCAGTCCAACAATACTGACAACTGAAAACTGTCAACCTCCCGCTCCCCTATTTTCCCAAAAGTCTCTCCCCATACTGCTGCTCATAATACGCCCGATACGTCCCACTTTGAACGCGGGTAACCCAATCTTGATTTTCAAGGTACCAATCAATCGTGAGGCCGAGGCCTTCTTCGAATTGAAGGCTGGGTTCCCAGCCAAGTTCATTCATCAGCTTTTCGGGAGCTATGGCATATCGCAGGTCATGTCCGGCGCGGTCTTGTACGTAGGTGATCAAGCTCGCAGCATCCCCGACAGGTCGTCCGAGCTTTTCATCCATTTGGGTACAAAGGAGCTGAATCAGGTCGATGTTTGTCCATTCATTTCGACCGCCGATGTTGTAGGTTTCTCCATTCTTGCCTTCATGAAAAATCAGGTCAATGGCAGCCGCGTGATCCTGTACCCACAGCCAATCCCGAATATTTTCCCCTTTGCCGTAAACGGGTAAAGGCTTCCGGTTGATGATATTGGCGATGAATAGTGGAATGAGCTTTTCGGGAAATTGGAAGGAGCCGTAGTTATTAGAACAATTGCTCACCACATAGGGCAATTTAAAGGTATTGCCATATGCCCGAACAAAATGATCTGACGATGCCTTGGAAGCGGAATAAGGACTCTGGGGATCGTAGGGGGTAGTTTCGTGGAAATAGCCGCCTTCATCTAATGATCCATACACCTCATCAGTTGAGACGTGGTAGAAGCGAACCCCTTCGCGGTCCTTCCAATGCCCACGCGCAGCATTGAGCAGGTTTACTGTTCCCACCACATTGGTCATCACAAAATCCATAGGACTGTGAATGCTGCGGTCCACATGGCTCTCCGCGGCTAGGTGAATCACCCCTGTGATACCATACGTCTGAAACAGTTCATTCATCCGCTCCGCGTTGCAAATATCTCCTTTTACAAAGGTGTAATTGGGCGAGTTCTCTATGTCCCGAAGGTTTTCGAGGTTTCCGGCATAGGTAAGCTTGTCCAAATTGATGATGCGATAATCCGGGTACCGATTTACCATGCGTCTTACCACGTGTGAACCTATGAATCCGGCCCCGCCGGTGATGAGGATGTTTTGTTTCATGTCATCGTCTACTTGTATGAGCAAGATAATGTTCCTTAATGAAATATTAATCCTCCAATTCAGCTGTACCTAACGTCCCCACTAATTCCCCAATTTCAAGTACTGCATTTCCCACATTAACTGCCAAGTTTTACCTTCATCCCGAGAATTTTCCAGTCGCCAGATCCATTCCTGCGGACTTATTACTTCGTAACGAATTCGCTGAAAGAGTGCCGCTCTCGGTCCTCTGGAAACTTTGCGGGTAAAAACGGGGGGATTATCCGTTCCCTCCGATACAAAACTCATGTAGCCTCCCTGGCTGTCTACCCAGGTCATGTACCATTTTCCTTCAAGAACATTATGCTGAGCGAGGTTCATCACCTCGAATCCTGCCATTTCTCCACCAGTTACCTCATAGATCAATTCCTGGATGACCTTGCCGCCAACCACTCGCGAAATGTTTGCATTTCCTGTCACAGTGATTCCTTGTGGCGTTTCCCAACTCACTCGCCATGAGCCAATCCGAAAGTCTAAAGGTGAATTTTGTTCCTGGGCAAACAAATATGGCCCCCACATTACCAGCACTATGCCCAATGTTAGTTGCTTTATCATCTTTTTACTCATTTTCTGTATAAAACTAGCCCTGTCTAATTCTTGGTCAAAATACAGGATCCTTTACAAAACCCATTTCTCAGCCTCATTCATATTAGGGAGAGACGCATAGAACAAATCAATCACCCTACCGAACCATTAATCTACCTACCCCTCCATCCCAGGGAAAGGTGTAGGATTATGAAGTATTTCGATTTTATATATAAAAAAATGAAATATATTTTTGATAAAATTTTTTCTCAATGAAGCTATCAAATGTCCCAAAGCAACACACCAGCTTAAAGTTAAGACTTCGATTTATGTTGGTGTGTCTGTCTTTGCTGATTTTGACAGGGGTGCTCGCTTTGGGGAGCCAGTTTTATATGTCCTCTATCCTGGCAACATTCTCCATTGAAACGGCTAACGATTTTGATGGGGATGGGATCGATGATGAGTTTGATTTAGACGATGACAATGATGGAATCCCCGACCTTGATGAAGGCTACCTTGCCTGTGTCAGTAGCCCATTCACCAATGGAGATTTCGAGGAAGGGCCCTATCCAAGCAGTTATACCCAAACCAATGAGGATAATGTGAATGGCTGGGAAACCAGTGCTCCTGATAATAAAATCGAAGTTTGGCATACCGGCTTCTTAAGTGTTCCCTCCCAATCAGGCAGTTACCACGTTGAAATTAATTCTTCCCATCATGCGGCGTTATTTCAAACTTTCTGTACGCGACCGGGCGCTCAGATCAGTTGGTCTATTTGGCATAGAGGGCGAGCGGGAACTGACGTTGCCATTGTCCGGATGGGTAATGACTTGATCTCAGCTACTGTGCAAGCGACCATGACCACGGGAAACACCGCTTGGGCGCAATACAGTGGAACTTACACGGTCCCTCCGGGACAAACTGTTACCTATTTCATTTGTGAGTCTGTCAGCACTGGGGGCGGAAGTATTACCGTTGGCAATTTCATTGATAATATGACTGTCGTTGAAACCTTAAGTGCCGATACGGATTTGGATGGACTGGCTGACCAGATGGACTTAGACGCTGATAACGATGGGATTTCTGACATTCTGGAAGCAGGAGGGACAGATGCTGATGGAAATGGCATAGCTGATAACCTGACAGATACAGATGGGGATGGCTTGGTAGATTTGTTTGACAATGATAACACCGATGGCCCATTAGTTTCAGGTTGTACCCTCGGAACTGATTGTGACCTAAGCAACTCAACTTCTTCTCTTCTTGATACCAATGGCGATGGAATTCAGGATGAATTTTTTGATTCAGATGGAGATGGCATTGCCAATTTTCGAGATATAGATGCTGACGGCGATGGGATTGTAGATAATACCGAAGCACAAAGTTCCGCTGGATATGTTTTGCCAACAGGCTATGACGATGATGAGGACGGTATTGACAACGCCTATGACGTTGACTGTAGTGGAGTTTGTACCAACGCTGATGGAACCACCATGGATGTTGCCGGCACCCTGATTGTACCTGTCAACACTGATGCAACTGATACACCCGACTACCTTGATCTGGACTCCGATAATGATGGGGAAAGCGATCAAATAGAAGCCTTCGATACAGATGACAATGGTGTAGCTAATACCCTGGCAAGCGGTACCGACACCGACGGAGATGGCCTGGATGATGCCTTTGATGGAACCATTCTTTCGGCCACCCCCGTGACAAACCCCTACAACACCAATCAATCCCCCATCAGTTTTCCAAACGATGACCCAGGTCAAGCGGGAGGGGAACCTGATTGGCGGGAATCCAGCAACACCTTCCCGGTAGAGTGGCTTTCCTTTGACGTGACACAATCTGGTACAGACGCCATCGTGGAATGGACAACCGCTTCCGAGACAAATTCTGATTACTTCGACATTGAGCGATCAGTAGATGGAGTCATGTTTAGCTCTCTAGGTTCCGAACCAGCCATGGGAAGTACACAAGATATTTCTTCTTACAGATTTGTGGACCCTAGCCTGGGAAGTGCTACCGCTCCCAAACTTATTTATCGCCTTAAGCAAGTGGACCTTGATGGTACCTTTAGCTACAGCAGCCTGGTGGAAATGAGCTTCCACCGATTGCAGCCTGGAGTAGCTCTGGCCCTGGCACCAAACCCTGCACAAAATCGTGTGGCAGTCCAATATACCCAAACAACTGAAGAAACGCTTGGCATGGCCATTTTCTCGATCCACGGAAAGAAGGTATACCAGGGAGTAATCTCTGGTCTTTCAGGGGAGGTTCCCCTTGAAGTTTCTTCCTGGCCGTCTGGTACTTACATGGTGACTGTTGACACTCCTGAGCCTACTGTGAAAAAACTAATTGTTCAGCATTAATGAACAGGTTGGACTCCCTGGAAACCGGATGAGACGTTGAATCGGGACTAATCTCCCCACACCCAGTTTCCTTGTGCCGTCAACACTGCATTCCCGCCCAGCAGGACCCGGTTGCCTTTTACTTCAACACGGAGGTATCCGCCCCTATCCGAAGCTTGAAAGGCTTCCATGGGATTCTTCCCCAGCTTTTCTTGCCAATAGGGTGCCAATGCGCAATGAGCTGAACCTGTCACGGGATCTTCTTCAATTCCGTGCGCTGGAGCAAAAAAGCGGGACACAAAATCCAACCCCTCCGTTTCAGCCTGGGCGGTCACGATAATCCCCCGGGAAGGGACGGTCGCAAGCACCTCATGGGCCGGAGTCATCGACCGGACATTCGATTCTCCTTTGATCTCTACCAGGAAATCCATCCGGTTTTTTCCTACATATACAAGTTCTTCGCCTGGAAACGCCTGTGTCACCCACTCAGGTATCGGGATGGCGGAAACATGCTCTTCTGGAAAATCCAGCCGGATGCGTCCCGCTTCCTGACGGGCTTCCAGCCAACCGCTTTTGGTGGAGAATCGAATGACCTGATCCTGCTCACAACGGCCCGTTTCCCACAAGACTTTCGCACTGGCCAGGGTGGCATGACCGCACAAATCAACCTCATGCTTGGGCGTAAACCAACGAAGACGGAACCCTTCCTCAATTGGCCATAGAAATGCAGTTTCTGAAAGGTTGATGTCTGTGGCCATCGCCTGAAGGTATTCTGTTGAAACGATTTTTTCAGGCAAGCAAACGGCAGCAGGGTTACCGCCAAATGGTCGATCTGTGAAAGCATTCACTCGGAATAGATCTGGTGCATTCATGACGTAAATTTACGGAATAATTTTTCCTATCTACGTCCTTCAATTAACGGCGGTGCAGCATTATTTCTAAAAATAGATAATACAGCCGTATGCCAGTTGGAGCTTTTTGCTATTTTTGTGAATGCCCAAAATTCTCGCCCGGGTATTGATTGTAGATGATGACGAAGCCATTCTGCTGACGTTACGTATCCTCTTGCGCAAGCACATGGAGGAGATTGTTACCGTACAGGCTCCAGTGGATGTTGAACGCTTGGTTCAGGAAAAAGCTTTTGACCTCGCATTGCTAGACATGAACTATTCACCGGGAAACACCCAGGGAAAGGAGGGGCTTCACTGGCTGGGACGAATTCGTTCCTTGTCGCCAACAACCCGGGTCGTGATGATGACTGCTCATGGAGACATTGACCTGGCCATCAAAGCGATAAAGGAAGGAGCTACCGATTTTGTGGTAAAGCCCTGGGAGAATGGCAAGCTGCTCACCACCTTGAAGTCAGCCCTTCGCCAGGGAGAAACAGCTTTGCCACCAGTAACTTCAGAAACGCCCCATATTTCACGCGGAACTGTAACCAGGGCATTTATGTTCCTCGATCTCAACGACTCGACCCAAATTGCCGAGCAGCTGGGGCACGAGCAGTTTTTTCACTTTCTACAGGACTTTTTTAATGACCTCACCCCGATCGTCCAGGATCACCAGGGAGAGGTGTACCAATATGTGGGAGACGAAATGGTGGTTTCCTGGCCGGTGGAACATGGCATAAATCAAGGTCAGGCGCTAGGGTGCTTTTTCGCGTTAAGAACACATATGTCGCAGCGTCGAGGTTTCTACCAGGAAAAGTACGGTCATGTCCCATCATTTAAAGCAGGCATGCACAGCGGGCAGGTGAGCCAGGGCATAGGCGGTACAACGGGCCAAGAGGTGGTGTTCACGGGTGAGGTGCTCAACATTACTGCCCGGCTGGAGCAGCTGTGCAAATCCCACCATGTAGACCTGCTGGTTTCTGAGGAACTTGCCAACCAATTTCCCAACAGAGAAGGTCTCCTGAAACAGCCGTTAGGCACCGCAAATCTTCGGGGGAAACAACAGCCCATCGGAATCGTAACCTTTTCACAACAGGAAACGACATCCCAGCAATAAATGCACTAAGAGGGTGTAACTCTTTTCCATAGGAGGCGTATCTATAAGTCTGCCATGACTTTTCGTGGTGACATCGTTATTTGAAATGGGGACGACACGGCTTTGACGGGATCGTTTAGTCGTTGTATAAGCATGCAGTGGGCTGTAGATGGACCACTTTAATCCTCGTTTGCAATTATAATTGGCGAAAACAACTTTGCGCTCGCAGCCTAATTAGATTAGGTCGTGAGATGTCTCTCGGAGTATTTTTATCTGTCGGATACTTCATGTGGGAGGCACATCAAACCCCCAGGCAGGTTGCAGGGAATGACACTGCGACATACCCTAAAGATTAAGCAGTAACCTCGCTGGGCACGTCCTGTCACTCGGGTAGCTCAGCGAACATAATAGAGTGACTAAGCATGTAGAAGGCAGCGAGCTTTCTTTCTCCGGACGAGGGTTCGATTCCCTCCGTCTCCACCAAAACATCCTAATTAAGTTAAAATTGCCCCATACGATTCGTGTGGGGCGATTTTGGTTTTTGGGGACACCATCTTGTCCATCATTTACAGGATTTAACGATACCTATTCCTAAAGGGATAAACAGGTAAAAGACACTTTCTGAAAGAGATCAGCTCATTCCGAATCCCTTTATCCTCCATAAATCCCCATCCAGTGTAGATGAAATGGCTCGCATCACCAAATTCGTCTTCCAATTGACCCTGTTTAGCAGCTCTGCTTAGAGCTTTTCAACCACACCCGAGAAGAGAACTTTCCCACTCTTTCAATGAGCGCTTTACTAATCATATTAACCTTTGAAACAGTTTAATGGACATTCCCTATTTCATGGGATGCTGATACCAAGATTATCTTATTTTGATATGCTACCTGGGGAAGAATCAAACTTATTTTCTTTTGTTATTAGATCGATGTTAAAAAATTGTGAATCCTTTAACTCAATTTTTTTTAAGGTCTCGTACTTATTAACTGACCTTTCGCTCACGATTTTTTAGGAAATTTTGTGAGAAATTATTAGCGGAATTAGCTTTCGAATATGAAACGTCGCGACGCATTTGATTTATATACCGATTACCTACTAGCTGGCTTTGGTCAGGCCACTGCCA
>JBCDIQ010000123.1:0-13886 GCA_039024295.1 Bacteroidota bacterium
ATGTGGAATCATCTATAACAATTTTGACATCTATTTTAGAATGGGAATGATTGACTATAGTAATCTCAATAAATGAAATATAAAATCCCCAAACAATCATTAAGGATATGGATACAATGAACAATAATTTTCTTTTGCCGCTAACATTCATCACACAATGGTTTAGTTTTTTCTTCTCCTTGTTTATTCTCAAAGCCTTCGCGATCGATAATAACCTATATAATCCTTTAACAGGGAGCTTATTCCAATAAGCTTGCCCGGAAAGTCTCGGATTTGTCAAAGACTTGTTACTTCCTTTATTAACAGCCTTGCTGGTAACTTTTGTTTCTTCAGTTAAACGAATGCATCAATTTGATCGGGAGTACTAAGGTTTAAGTTAAGGAATTTAGCTCTATTATTTTGGTACTCAGCCAATTTTAGGGGAGATTGGAATACGACCCCTTAAGGGTCGAGAGAATTCCTGGCCATTAGCTATATATATCTGACCCCTTCGGGGTCATTACAACCCTGGAAGGGGTTGAATATGTATAGTAACCAACGCAACCCGTAAATTACGCCCCTGAAAGGGTCGAATCTCCCAAATGGGTTCACCGCATTTTTTGTCAGAGAACCATTATTTTCAAGTTGCTTCCCATCATATTGGATCGAAGCAGTTTTCGGAATGCGTTTTTTCCAGTAGGCCAGTAGTGGCGACATATTTAGTCCATAATGATTTTCAATAGTGGCTATGGCCCTACAGGCCAGTAAAGCATACGTTCAGATGTATTCAAAGATGAAGGTGGGATCTGTTGATGTTAGGTCGTCGGGGATTAACCTTAATCTAACTCCCTAAATTCCTCAAAACAAAAAACCGCCAGCATCTCTGCCGGCGGTTGGTATTTCTCAAACTACAATGTCTTAATAATCGGCCTCTGCACGATTGTCATCAGGATCGGCTATTTCTACAATGGCACGATCAGCTTTAGACTGCATGGCATTCTGACCCGTTAGGGCATCACTCTGCTGCAAGCTGGTCAAGGTGGCTTCATCCGCTGGCTCTGGCTCATTTACGTTGGTTACCTGAACTACGTAAACGCCATTGGTGCCCGCCAACGGCTGGCTGATTTCTCCCATTTCCATTCCCATCACTTTACCAATGAGGAGCGGGTCTTGCCCAATCTTGGAAATCTGATTGCTGGAAAAGGTAACACCGGTTGCCTTATCAACAAAGGCACCGTCTCCAAAAGCGGCTCTCATCCCTTCAAGATCTGTAGCACCACTCAGGCGTTGCTTGATGATCTCGGCCTTTTTCTCATTCATCACCTTTGGTTCAACGATTGAACGGGCATCGTCTGCTGACTGAAGTCCCTCTTCTTTGCGTTCTGCTACCTGTGCGAAGACATAGGAATCTCCTCCGTCAAACACCTCTGAAAAGCTGTTAACTTCAGCCTTGATGGCCCAAAGGGCCACCTGACGAGAATTTGAATTAACCCCCGTGATGAATTTGGTTTCTTTTTTAATGGGGTTACTGCGGCGAGCGGCGAGCCCTTCTGCCTGTGCGGTCCTTTGCAGATCGCCGTCTTGCTGTGCCTTGGCAGCAAATTCGTTAGCTGCTTTGTAGGCTGCACGCACGGTATTGCTACCTGCATAAATCTCTTTTTCTATTTCAGCAACTGCGTATTCGTAAGGGGTCTTCTCCAGTACGTGAATCACATGGTAGCCTTGGTTTCCTTTCACTGGCCCAATGATGCTGCCCACACTTGCTTCGTCAATCGCTTCGTCAAATCCAGGACCATAGGCACCGCGACGATACCAGGAAAGGTCTCCTCCCTGAGCAGCTGTATAATCGTCTGAGTTTTCTTTCGCCAGCTCAGCAAAGTTGTCTTTGTTAGCCTTTCGTTTGAGCTCTGCAGCTTTCTTGCGTGCATCAGTTGTGTCGGACTCGCTGGCCCCTTTGTACCTGATCTGAATGTGACGAACCTTGGCATAAATTTCGTCGTCTTCATTCTTCTGCTTTTCTACCAGCTTGAACATTTTGTAAAAGCCTCCTACCATCACGGGTCCGTATACTGCCTTGTCGTCTCCGTTGATGAGAGAATCCCGAATAGAAGGATTTAGCTCGGCTGGGGAGGAAAAAGTTCCCAAGTAAGGGGTACGGGTTTTGTTGGAGACATAGATAGAGTCATCCAGTGCACCGGCAAAGGAAGAGCGATACTTTTCTACACCCGTCCGGGCCCGAACGGAGTCCTCACGCTGAGGAACTACATTGAACTGTACGTAGTTGATGTAGGTCTCTTCGTCCTGCTCAAATTCCTTGGGATGAGCTTCAATGTAAGCCTCTATCTCGGCATCAGAAACGGATACCGTAGAATCTGGAATCTGGGTATAGTTAACAGCGAGAAAGGAAATATCAACGGATTTGTTTTGTTCTACATACTGCTGCTGAGCAGCCTGCTTGGAACCCAAATAGCCGTATTTGACCATGTTGAGGTAGCGCTGCTGGGCACGGTTTTTCAACATGTAGTCTTCAAACTGCTTGAAACGGATAAGCTCCTCTTCGTTGTCCTGAATCAATTCAATGTACTCGCGAACTCCCTGCGCACTGAAAGGCTCTTGTTTGTAATCAAAGAAAGGCTGAAAGTACTGCTGGACGATGGGCGAAATGTTCCTGCCCACAAACATATCTGCCAGTTCTGCACCTGTAACTTCTAATCCAGCAGATTCCAATTCTTTCTGGTAAGAAATCTCTTGTACGATTTCGTTCCAGGTCTGGTCCATGATTTGGTACCTTTGACGATCATCAATTGATCCTTCGGGGTTGGAAGCGCGGGCATTGTCCAAACGTACATTTAGTCGTTGGCTATAATCTTCAAATGAGACGGTTTCTCCAGCAACTGTTCCAATCTCCGGACGGGCAGTCACCCCGCGGTTGGCGGAGAATAAATCCCCAAGGATAAAGGCTAGCAACGCAATGGCCACGATAATAATCACGATGCCCATATTGTTGCGTATCGAACTCAGTGCAGACATATTCTTTTATCTTTCGAGTATATATGGTTGATTTTTAGCCATGCAAATAACGGGCTTTCTAGATAAAAATCCAAAGTAAGCATCAGGGATTCAGTTGCCTCAGGTTCACCGTCACAATGCGGTTCTCTTCTGCTTTTACCACCGTTATTTTACAGTCGTTTACTTCAATGGCATCCCCGGTAGCCGGAATTTCCTGGGCCTGATGGATCACCAGGCCTCCCAGGGTGGTGTAATCCCCTTCAGGTAGGGCCAGCTGAAAGCGTTCGTTGAGTTCCTCTATCTCCAGCCGGGCACCCAGAAGCAGGCTGCCATCCCGGTTTTTTACCACCATCAATTCTTCTTCTACTTCTGGCTCGTAGTGCTCGTCTTCAATTTCCCCAAATACCTCCTCCAACAAATCTTCCATGGTGATCATTCCCGCAGTTCCCCCAAATTCATCTACCACAATGGCAAGGGGACGCTGGTGGTCATTCAAATCTCCCAACAAAATGTTGGCAGGCATACTTTCCGGCACAATCAGTACCTCCTGAATGACTTCCTGGATGCTCTCTGGACGTAGAAAAAGGGTACTTGAATGGACAAATCCTTTTACATCATCCAGATTTTCTTCAAAGACGATGATCCGGGAATGTTTGCTCTCAATAAACAGGTCCATCAATTCATCAACTGGGGTCTCCATACTTGTGGCCACGATGTCCATACGAGGAATCATGAATTCCCGGACTTTTGTTTCCCGTAATTCAAGGGCTGCTTCCAGCATTTCGGTGTCGAGTTCTCCCAAGGAAACTTCTTCGTTATTGGAATTCAGCACCTCCTGCAGGTACAAATCGAGGTCCTGGCGAGTCAGCTCAATTACCTCTTGGGTAAAGGGGGTCCGGAACAGCACCCACATGATGATTTTGGTCAACTGGTTAATGACCCAAACCGGTATCCACAGCAGGTAGTAAAAGATGGCCAGCAGGTAAGCCGAAGGATACACGATCTGATCGGCTGCTGCCCGAAAAAGTGCTTTAGGAATGTATTCGGCAAAAATCAGCACGATGAGGGTACCGATGATGGAAAGGATGCCCGTGTATAAGAGGTAATCATCCACCGGGCTGATGCCCAGTTGTTGGTCGAGAATCGGTTTGAACAACAGGTCTACCTGCTGGGTAAAAATTACCAGCATCACGTTATTCCCGATCAGAATGGTCACCAGAATATGGGCTATCCGCTTTTTGAAGCCTGAAAGAATTTCGGCCGCACGGCTTCCCTGTCGGGTTCTCAGCTCAATTTTTAGCCGACTCGAAGCCAAAAAGGCAATCTCCATCCCCGAAAAGAAGAAGGAAAATGCAAGGGCCAGGAGGGCGACTAACAAAATGGTGGCGACAGACATCTGGATTAAGATAACACAATGGTTAATCGGAGCCCTGCTCTTGTTCCTTATTTGTGCCTTCGACTTCCTTTTCCAGGGCCTCTAGTTCTTCTTTTTCTCGCTTTTCAATCAGCTGGCGCTGCCCACGTCGAAAAGAGTACATGAATCCGCAGATCGTGATGCCTACCATGAGTGCTACCAGGGGAGCCGTAGGTAAATTGCGGAATTGGAGGGAAAGAAAAATAATCTGCATGCCTGCAATGCCCAGCCAGACGTATTCGATGTATTTCAAGGGAAAGCTATTAGGTGGTAGGAATTAGGTGATAGGTACAAAATAACAGGCATTACGGATTTATTCTACCAAGTTGGGATCTACTTCGAAAATACCGGTTACTTCAGTGAATTCGTAATTGGTAAACTCCGTATTTGATACGAGGCCTTTCTCTGCGGTAATGATTTTATCTGCGGTTTGGACCTTGACAAATTGATCGGTGTAGATTTTATCTTGGTCTTCACTCCAAAAAAGCTGTTCTGTTTGGAGTTTTTCGCCGTTCCGGTTGGTCAAGACCACATCTCCTTTCAACTCTGCCAGCCCTTCATCCTGCCAAAAAGTGCCATAGTCAGACCTGATGGTACTGGTAACTGCCCCACTTCTTTTGCTGTAAAATTCCATCCTCACCCCATCCGGAAAATAAAAAACCGTTTCAGGACGGTCATCTTCCTTTTCACGCTCGGCTTTTTCGACGACCCTGTCAGCAAATAATTTCGTGGTCAATCGCGCAGAATCAGAAAAAACAAACTCGACCCCAAAAGACTCCGAACGGATCTGGTCATCCGCTTCAGCGGGCAAAACGGCAGTTCCTTCTTCTTCAGAAGAGCAGGCCACCAATAGCAGCAAGCCAAACAACAAACGTTTCATTGTATTCATTAAAAATAGGGCTTAAAAATACGGTTTTTTTAATGTCATTTTAATAAATTCGGACATATGGCTCTTACACCCAACCAAATAACGCGAAAAAAGGTCTTTCCTCCCCCTCCGGACGACCTTCAAGATACTTCACTCTACATCAATCGGGAGCTTAGTTGGCTGAAATTCAATGACCGAGTGTTGGAAGAAGCCGGAGATACCACGCATCCCTTACTGGAACGGTTGAAGTTCATTTCCATTTTCAGTTCCAACCTGGACGAGTTTTACATGATCCGAGTGGCAGGGCTAAAGGAGCAGGTTCACGCTGGGATACATGACATTGCTGCGGACGGCCTAGGGCCAGATGTTGTATTGGAACGTATTTCGAAGCAGTTGCACGCTTCTGTCAAAGAGCAAGCACGGATTCTGGAAAAAGATATTTTGCCAAAACTCCGCCACAGGGGGATCGGGCTGAAATCATTGGCGGACGTAAGTGAGCAACAGCTTGATTACCTGGAAGCTTTCTTCTCGGATAAAATTTATCCGGTCCTCACCCCCCTTGCGATTGATCCTACCCACCCATTCCCACAGCTAAATGGGCTGGGCATAAATTTATTTGTAGAGCTAAAAGAACCAGATGAAAAGGGGATCAAAATAGCAGTGGTACCTATTCCCCCCGGCTTGTCACGGTTTATTCCCCTGCCTGTCACTAATGGAGGCCATGACTTTGTATTGATTGAAGACCTGATCAGTCAATTTGCCGGGAAGTTGTTTCCGCAGATGGAAATCGTGAGTTCTTCTGCTTTCCGTATTACCCGAAATGCAGATTTGGATATCTCCGAAGCGGAGGCAGATGATTTGCTGAAGTTGATTGAACGAGAGCTCCGCAAACGCCGGGTAGGGATGGTGGTCCGATTAGAAGTTAGTTGGGAGATGTCCAAGCGAAGCAGGGAATTCCTTCAGAAGATCACCAAAATAGCCGACACCGATTTATATGAATGTCCTTCCTACCTGGACCTTTCGAGTTTCATGAGTTTGATGAAACTGGACTATCCTCAATTAAAAGATCGGCCCTTCAGCCCTGCATTGAGTGCGCAATTCATGCGCCACAACAATGTTTTCGAAGCCATTTCAGAAGGGGATATCCTTTTGCACCATCCCTATGACAATTTCCAGCATGTGATTGACTTTGTCACCGAGGCGGCAAATGACCCGGATGTGCTGGCGATAAAACAAACCCTGTACCGAACCAGTGGAGACTCCCCCATTGTTGAGGCACTAAAACGTGCGGTAACTAAGGGGAAACAGGTCACGGCCCTTATTGAGCTGAAAGCCCGCTTTGATGAGCAAAATAATATCGTTTGGGCAAAGGACCTGGACCGGGCCGGTGTGAACGTGGTGTACGGAGTTTTGGGTCTGAAAACCCACTGTAAAATCAGCATGGTGGTGCGGAAGGAAGGCAATGGCATCAAACGATACTTACACCTGAGCACGGGGAATTACAATGAAAAAACGGCCCGCATTTACACCGACCTCGGACTGATGACGTGCAATGACGAGATGGGAGAAGATGCCTCCGGGCTTTTTAACCTGCTGACAGGCTATTCTTTACAGCGCCAATGGAAAAAATTCCTGGTAGCTCCGTCCAATATGCGGCACAGGATCACCGAGCAGATTAAGGCCTGTGCCGAACATCATTCTGAGGCGCATCCTGCACGCATCATTATTGTCGTCAACAGCCTGGTTGATCCGCCCATGATAGAAGAGCTCTACAAAGCTTCTCAAGCGGGGGTAAAAATAGAAATGGTCATCAGAGGCATTTGTTCGTTACGGCCAGGTATTCCGGGAATCAGTGATAACATCACGGTAAAGAGCATTGTGGGCAGATTTCTGCAACACCCCCGTATCTTCTATTTCAAGTATAATGGGGAATCTCAAATTTTTGCAGGTAGCGCAGACTTGATGCAGCGGAACCTTAACCGCCGGGTGGAGTTGATTTTCCCGGTTGAATCGCCCGAAATCAAAACACGCATCCGGGCAATTATTCAAACCTTACTGGATGACAACCAAAAATCCCGCTACATGGATGCAGAAGGTGATTACCATATCCATGAACTGCCTGAAGGTACAGAACCCATCCATGCTCAGGAACTGTTTATGGAACAGGCAAGGGAGCGACAGCAGAAACTGGGCATTATTCAGGGGTAAAATGATGCCCATAAAACCTTAACAGGGTGTTGAACCCTTTCCAGTTGGAAGCTAACCATAAAGGCAAGAAATTCAATCAGCCCTGGAACTACTGCTCCACCGCTACCTCATATTTCCAAAGGGATTTACCGGTCTTATCAAAAATTTCCAGCACCAGGGTTCTCTCCTTTCGGGGACCTTCAATGGTCATGATCCCAAAATTGTGCTGCCCCACCTGAGAGCCTGGAACCCTGAGTGCATTGGGTTCTTTTTCAGCATCATAAGCCCGGGCCGTCAAAGAGGAGACTGTAAAGTCGTAAATGGTAATCCCATTTTTTTCATACTTGGAAAGCTCTGAATGATGACGGTCTCCTGTGAGGAATATGACATTCTTTATCCCTTCGGTTGCAATGGTATTCAGAATATACTGACGCTCTGCAGGGGCGATGTTGGCGTAGTTTTCATACTTATCAACAGTATTGATGAGCTGGCCTCCCATGCAAACAAATTTAAACTTGGAGGTAGAACTGATCAGGGCATCAATGAGCCATTGAAGCTGCTCTTCGCCCAGTATGCTACGGGTCTGCGTTTTTTTGTCATTAGGGTCACGGAAATAGCGGTTATCCAACAAGAAAAATTCTGCATCTCCCCATACAAAAGAAGTGGTCACCCCTTTTTTACCATTTACGCCGTAGGAAGGATTGGCCCAAAAGTGCTGGAATGTTTCCCAGGCAATGTCTTTTGCGCGGTAGCTTCGGTCGCTGTTGTTGGGTCCATAATCATGGTCGTCCCAGACTGCGTAATGTGCTGTGCTGCCCAATAGGGCTTGCATCTCCTCGGTCTTGCGGGAGTGGGAGTACCGATGGTACCAACCTGTTCTTGTCCACCAGTCCGGTTCACGGGAATACACATTATCTCCCAACCAAAGCATCATGTCGGGCCTTTTTTCGTGGATGGAGGTGTAGATGACAGGATCTCCTCCATAGGGCTTCCCCTTGCGGTCGTAAATGGAATCGTTGATGTAGGAGCAGCTTCCCAGCGCAATTTTCATGGTTGGCGGTTCTTCCCGGTACTTCCAGTTGGGCGGGGTTTGGAAGGTGGTAGGATAAGGCCGCTTAACCGGGCTTCCATTTATAAAAAGGGTGTAATCATACGTGAGCCCCGGCTGAACTTTATTAGCAAGCAAATGCGCTGCATACGCCTCTTCTTCGGTGGTGTTGTAGGCATTGGTTTTGAATACAGGTCCTTTAGGATTTTGGGCCTGGTACTCTATATGAACGGTAGCAGGAATACGCGTCTGAACCCACAGCATCACTTCCCGCATTTCACAATACCCCACCATGGGACCGGCTTGCAGGTAGGTCGCAGGGTTGGGTTTTCTTTTCTGACCAAATGACTGACCTATCAGGAGAATAACCAAAAGGAAGGTAAACGTGATTCTTTTCATGAGATGGAGTTGATATTGGGAGGGAAAATTACAATTTGGCCAGACAATCCAGCACCTTTTTTATACATTTAAACAAAAGATAACACAAAATCGGCAGGCCCGTTTCTCAACACCCCCGACCTAAAAGCTACCCCCTAACACCTAACAGCTTCCTATGCATTACCTCGTCCTTGACCTTGAAATGACCGGCACTGAACCTGGATGGCATGAGATCATTCAAATAGGTGCTGTGTTATACGATTCTACCTGGAAAGAGCTAGGGAGATTCCTTGAGAATGTATATCCTGAAAATGAAGAGAGTTTTTCTATCCCTGCCCAGCGGGTTCACGACTTGAGCATGGAAGACCTGGAGGACGCCCCCATGGTTCATGAAGTGTTGGATCAGTTTGAAGCCTGGGTGAAGGATACCCTTCACCTTCGGGAGGGAGACCGGGAGGCCCGGAATGTATTACGCAGCATCGTGATCGGTGGACAAAGTGTAATGTATGACCTGAATTTCCTGAGATTTGCCTATCGGGAAGAAAACCGGGAATGGCTCTTTTCCTTTAACATCCTTGACCTACACAACCTTTCGTATTTCCTGTTCGAAATTCTAAAGGCAAATGGACAGGAAGTTCCCAGAAAGCGAAGCCTTGGGGCCATTGCGGCATACTTTGGGCATGAACGAGCAGGAGAAACCCACAATGCACTTGAAGATTCCCTATTGACCGGTGCCTGTCTAAAAGAGGTCATGGCTTATGTGGATCGCCTAAAATTGGCCCCTTGATTACTGTTTATAGGCAAGGTCAACGGGAATGCCTGCAAAATCCAGTCGTTCTAAATCTGCCTTCAATTGAGGGGTCAGGGTCGAAAGCCTTCTGAGCCACAGGTCTGCCTTCACTTCATCTCCACTTCCCTGGATGCTAAGTACTTTTTTACACAATTTATAAACTGCGGTAGGCATGGCCTTGGGAAGCACCTGATAGACCCCTTGTTTGGGCAGATAGGTAACAGCTTTTTCCTGCAGCAAAAAATCAAGTGTCAAGTAGCTGGCTTTTGCATGAGCATGATTCAACCCAAACCGTAACCTCCTGAGGGTACTCCCCACAAACGTTTGGAAGAGTTCTTCCTCACCGATTCCTTTCAGTATGCCTTGATCTTGTAGCACAATGGCCGCATACAATCCAAGCGCATCTGCTTTTAGCTCTTCCATGACCAGTGCGTGTCTACCCATGGCGTTTCTTACGCGTGTTTTTCCATCGACCGTATATTGGTACCCAAGGCTATGTGCCATTTCGTGCAGCAGGGTAAGGGTTAAAAATGCATCAAAGGAAGAAGTCGCACTAGCAGAATCCAGCAACACCCTCATGGTAGGGAGAAGGATATGCTTGTGCTTGGCCTCCATCACATTGTACAGCAATATCCTTCGCGCACCAAAAGTTGTCTGCAACTCCTCATCTAGCGGCAAGCGCAGGGCAATAATTTTTGAACCTGCATTGGCAGCACCTTTTGCATACAGCAAATTGTACACCCCTACCTGTTCTTTATTTGGGAGGGGCGTTGCGGAACCGAGGGACTGGGTAAGCTCATGATGAATTCGGGGAAAAGCCCTGCGGTACAGATTCAGGAGGGCTTCCCATTCGGGCATCCGATGGATGACCAATGCCATGTGGCTTTTTTTAAGGCCAAATAATTTATCTTCTTCCACGTCCATAGGACCGATAATGAGGTCCAGATCGTTGGAGGGGTGGGTTATCCAGGTGCCAAATCCCTGGGAGAAGTCTCCCAGGCGAAAAGCTTCGGAACGTTGAATGAGGTATTGTTTTAGGAAGGTATCTTTACTAACAAAAGCCCCTTTCTGCATCTGCCAAATAATCCGGGCATAACTTTCCTGGTACCTGATGTGGTAGGGCGTAGATACAAGCTCGCCATCTGCCTGGCGGTGAACCACTGACCAAGGGCTCCACTTTCCCTCATCAGGACTTTGAATAAACTGTTGAGGCGTAAGGTCCGCCGGATAAAATGCGGCACCTGCTGGTCGTGGTTTGGTGCCGGCAAGCACAGGGCTAAACCCATCTAGCCGGTTATATGGGCCATAATTCAACTGTACAAGTCGACGGAGGGATACACTATTCGGAAGGGTGTCCAAGAGGTGGGGGAGCTTGTGATAAGACTCCTGCTGAAACAGGGTATCTATTTCGTTTGAGGCAGCTTGTAAATGTTGAAAAACACGTTTTAGCTGGGGAGTCAGTTGATCTTGTCCTGGACGAAGGTCCAACCAATAGTATTTTTCCAGTAAAGGGGCATACAGATCGTCCTTTTCCGGGGCACTGTTACTGGTGGTACAGCCATAGATAAGCATACAGCAACTCAAACAAACCCCTAAAAATAGCACAATCCAGGCCGCTTGATGCTGTTTCATTGAAATACGAGGTTGGAGAAAGGTAAATATACTTTTTTTCCGGGTATCGAATAAATTTTTGATGGGACAAGCTAAGCGAATGGATTTCGAGGATGGGTAACTGTGATCCTGCAGAAATAGGTTGAGGGTCGGCCAGTATTTTAGCTGCCGAAAGATGTGCTTTTCTGGAAGCATTCTTTATATTTGGGCAGTAGAAACAATTAAAAACTTTTCCACCCATGACTAATGATCCGGAGAACAGAGGAAAAAAGAAGTTGTTTGACAATCCCGTATTGGAACTACTTACCAAATCCTCTCCTACCGTAATTTTGGGAACCTATCTCCCTTTGATCGGTGCCATGATTTTTTATGCATACTACCAAGGGTATGTTGAAGGCGTGCAGCAAGGCCTAATTTGGTTTGGCGCGGCCCTGTTAACATGGACCTTTTTTGAGTACATACTTCACCGCTTCCTGTTTCACCTCATGGAAGATCACCCGAAGTATCACCGCGTATACTACATGCTTCACGGAATCCACCATGACTTTCCGCGTGACCCTAACCGTTTGTTTATGCCCCCGGTGGCTGGTCTAACCCTGGCATTTATTTTTTACGTGGTTTTCTATCTAACGATTGGAACCAAAGTGTACATCTTCCTCCCAGGTTTTGTCATGGGATATGTGATGTATACCATGGTACATTATAGCATGCATCGGTTTAAGCCGCCCCGGTTCTTGGAACCTCTCTGGAGACACCACCACTTGCATCACTACAAATACAGTGAAAAAGGATTTGGCGTTTCCTCTATGATTTGGGACCATGTATTTAGAACTATGCCTCCTGAGCAGAAAAAGACCAAAAAGACTGGGGTCAAAGTCGGTTCTGACAACAAAGCTGCTTAACCCCCAGCATTAAAAATAAAAAACGCAGGCCCAAACGGTCTGCGTTTTTTTGATATATGTTCTGCGGATTATTTCTGCTTAACCAATTCCAGGCTCCCACAAACCGCTGCGCCAATGATTCCTGCATTGTTGCGCTCTTGTGCCGCTTTTACTTTAGCCTTCACCGTGAGGACATGTTCAAATTTATCCAGCCGCTTGCTGGTGCCTCCTCCTATGATGAATAACTCAGGAAAAAGTAAGGCTTCCAATCGTTTGAGGTAAGCATTGAAATTCTTTCCCCATGCTTCCCAGTCCAGGTCCAGGCGTTTACGGGCAGCATCTGAGGCGATTAACTCTGCATCGCCACCTTTAAGGATGATATGGCCCAATTCAGAATTAGGAAACAGGTTTCCATTGTAAAATAAGGCGGTACCCAACCCTGTACCTACTGTTACCAGCATCACAGCTCCTTTCTGACCTTTGCCGGCACCAAAGTGAATTTCCGCCAGCCCGGCTGCATCTGCATCGTTTACCACCTTCACTGGGCAGCCCGTTGCGTGACTGAAGGTGGCTGCAACATCGGTTCCAATCCAGGATTTGTCTATGTTGGCCGCAGTTCTGGCCACCCCTTGCTGAATCGCTGCGGGAAACCCTACCCCAATGGGGCCCTTCCATTTAAAGTGCTTAGCCAGTTGTCTTACGACCTTTGCAATGGCATTCGGATCAGCGGGTTGAGGAGTCGGTATCCGGTGACGTTCCGTGAGCATTTCCCCCGTTTTGATGTTTACAGGCGCGCCCTTAACCCCTGAGCCGCCAACATCTATTCCTAATACTTCCATGTGCAGTTGTGGTGACTAAATGATCTTTTTGGTATCTGTTGGTAAATATAGCCAAATCTTTGGTGGCATAAACATACCAGATCAGCAAGTCTCTTACGACAAAATCGGCCATTCCGTACTTAAATGGGTAAAATAACCTTTCATGGAAATACGAGTCTACCACTGTTCTCATTTGCCAGAGGTGTTGAACCTTTCTGTCCGTGCCTGGGAACCAGTTTTTACCTCGATTAGAAATCAATTGCCTGCCAATGTATATGCCTTCTTTTACCCCGAAGGCTGGGAAAGCAGTCAACGAACAGTTGTAGAAAAGGCCTGCAAGAATCCCGATCTTGAGGTTTGGGTAGCAGAGATTGAAAATATTCCAGCAGGCTTTGTGGCCATAAAACCTGACGAGGAATCGAAGATGGGGGAAATCTACCTGATTGCTGTCGATCCGGTCCATCAGGGGAATGGCATTGCCAAGGCACTAGGAGATTTTGCCCTAAAAAGATTAAAAGACCTGGGAATGGAAGTCGTGATGGTCGAAACGGGGGGAGATCCTTGCCATGCGGCCGCCCGGAAAACCTATGAGAAGTTGGGGTTTCAGTTGCTGCCCATTGCCCGGTATTTTCAGCATGTGTGATCAAGCAAGGTTTCTTCATTTAGAAGTCCTTCTTCATGAATCGAATAACTTCTCTAAAACCTAGAAAGTCTTCCCCGTATTCCGCTCCTAAGCAGTCTACCAGTAGGTAGTCTAATGTTTCATACTCCTCCACACTAAACGTGTCATAGACCAAGGTGAGCCAGGTTATCTGTTCAAACAAATAGTACGCACCTTCGAAGTCTTGACAATCCCACTTTGCGTAATCTCCATCGGGACGTAAGTTCTCAAATTCTTTTCTA
>JBCDIQ010000124.1:0-13844 GCA_039024295.1 Bacteroidota bacterium
ATGATCTCTGGCTGGATAGGCCAGCGTTGCCTAACCTCAGTTCGGTAAAAGAAAACCGAATTCTCCAAAGGTTCGGCCCTGGGGTCGGCCAGGTTTCCCCGATTTAGGGCTATTCCCAAAATGCCTTTGAAGGGCGTTCCCCAAAGCTTCTTTTTGAATTCGCGGTTGTAGAGCAACTGTATGTGAGCGAATTGATAATCGAAATACCCAGTGGATTCGGTTCCGGCGATGTCGTTAAACAAATGAAAGTGAGATCGCTCGTATTGAAAGCTTCCCACAGCAATCAGATGGTGGCCCCGATCCAGCGGGTAATAGAAGCACAGGCCTGCGCCCAATCCATATTCCCTGTGCGGGGGATCACCCGCTAACAGTATCCCACTGCTTCCTGAAAGGGTAGCAGCACCTACCGTCAGTCCAATATGCGGTTTATACTGGGCACATACAGTTGTACTTAAGCCCAATAATATTCCCCAAACCATGGTCCATATTCGCACAACATTAAAACGAATAGATGGGAAGCTACGTGTATCAATTTGATTTTTTTCTGCTCACGGGCTTTTTTCGCGCTTTTTGGCAGAATCTTAGCAGCACGTGAATATCCCGCTGAAAAGCATTACTTTTGCCTCGTAAAACTTTCTAACCAATCAATCTTATGAGTCTTGTCGTAGTAGGTTCAATGGCCTTTGATGCAATCGAAACTCCTTTTGGGAAAACAGACAAAATCCTGGGAGGGGCCGCTACCTATATCTCACTTGCTGCCTCTTATGCTTATGAACCCATCAAAGCAATTTCTGTGGTGGGGTACGATTTTGAGCAAAAAGACATGGACATGCTCAAGGCTCATGGCGTGAACCTCGACGGGGTTCAGGTAAAGAAAGATGAGAAGTCATTTTTCTGGTCAGGTCGTTACCACAACGACATGAACTCTCGTGATACCCTGGTAACTGAGCTGAATGTCTTGGGTACGTTTGATCCCATTGTTCCTGCATCTTACCATGACTGCGAATACCTGCTATTAGGTAACCTGAGTCCGGACGTGCAGCGTCAGGTGATCGAGCGTTTGCCAAATCGTCCTAAGGCCATTGTGATGGATACCATGAACTTCTGGATGGATGTGGCACTTGACAGCTTGCACCAAACCCTGAAACTGATAGATATCTTGGTGATCAATGATGAAGAAGCCCGCCAGCTTTCTGGCGAGTATTCTTTGGTGAAGGCCGCTACCAAAATCATGGATATGGGACCAAAGTACCTGGTCATCAAAAAAGGAGAGCACGGAGCATTGCTGTTCAATGGTAGCGAGATTTTTTCCGCTCCTGGACTTCCCTTAGAAGAAGTATTTGATCCAACAGGTGCTGGAGATACGTTTGCTGGAGGGTTCACAGGATTCCTGGCTAAGTCCGGTGACCTGAGCTTTGATAGCATGAAATGTGCAGTGATCTATGGCAGTGCACTTGCAAGTTTCTGTGTCGAGAAATTTGGTCCTGAGCGTCTCATTGACCTGCCAACAGAAGCAATTGACGCTCGCGTTGACGAATTTGTAAAATTAGCCCACTTCAATATGATGGGAGAGCGCGTGTAACTCCGCCAGACTCAATTTGCCAATTCTTATGCCTGCTTCCCGCATCCAAGTTGACTATAAGCGAAGCCTGGTTGTCCAGCACTTCAGCTTGAGTTGGCGAGACTTGCTGGAAGTGCCCTGGAGTTTGTGTGTTGCCCTTTTTTACTTTTTTCCGAGAGAACTGGGCAGGATCATGCTGGGGCAAGCCACCCACCATCATGTGGATGATGATGCCGCTGGAGACGAAGACTTACTGGGCTGGCAGTTGCTGGCCCAAACTTCCGATGCCCAGCTGGAAAAGCATTATTTCTATGCCGAAGATACCTTTGGCGATTTTCGGTGGCACACCGTGAACGGCTACTGGCTGCGGAGCACCCCCGAAATTCCTGACCTGAAAAAGTATCCTGTCGTTCGTGGAGCGGTATTTGACTTTGCCGAAGGAATTGTGGCACAGGCCATGAACGTTGGGGGCAATCCGGATAATTGCCCGCTAATTTTTGTGGATTTACAGCAAAAAACGGTTCAAGAGCTCAAGTCCCTTCGTCAGATATACCGATTCTCTGCTCGTTATCCAAGGAAAGATAAGTTGCTGCTCACTGGTCGTACCTCAGAAGAACTACTGGAGTTTAGCTTAGAAACCGTGTGACCTATTGCCTGGCTTCACTGGCAAAGTCTCTGATCGCTACTGCTAGCAAGTCCAGCTCGTCCAAGGAAGTGTAAACCTGAGGAGAAATCCTCAGACCCGTGCAATCGGGATGCTGGGTCATGGAGACATAAATTTGGTAGCGGTTGTATAAATTACCTGAGAGCGCAGGAGTGGACATGTTTTTTATGGCTAAGTTCACCACTGCTGTGGACCGTTCATCTGATAAATTGGTGTGAAATTTTACATCGGGAATGTCTTTCACTTTGTCTGTCCAATAGTGCTTAAGATATTGAAGCCTGGCGTGTTTACGCGCTGTTCCTATGCCATTGTGAAAGTCAATCGCATGGCTAATGCCCAGTTCATGGGAAAATGCTCGGGTGCCCAGGTGCTCAAATTTGGTGATTTTCTCCTCCTCTCCTTCCGGATATCCCATAAGGGGCCACAGGCTGCGGATTTTTTCAGGCTTTACATACAGCATTCCTGTTCCAAAGGGCGCACATAGCCATTTGTGCAAACTCGTGCCATAGTAGTCACAATCCAAATCAGGGATACTGAAGGGGATGTTGGCATAGCTGTGCGCCCCATCTACTGCCATTTCAGCACCATTTTCATGCGCGAGTTCTCCAATCTCCTTTACAGGCAGAATTTGTCCCGTCCGATTGACGACATGGCAAGCCAAGACCAGTTTTGTCCGGGCAGTCATTCCATCTCTAAAAGCATTTAAGAGTTCTTGCGGATCATCGGTTGCGACCGGAAGGGAAATCTTATTCACCTTAATGCCTTCCCGCCTGGCACGCATATCGAGGGTATGTAGCATATTCGGATAATCCTGGTCGGTTGTCAGGACTTCGTCTCCCGGTTTAAGGTCGGCCCCCATAATTACGGTATTCAAGGCCTCCGTAGCATTTCGCATAATGGCCACTTGCTCCGGCTCGCATCCGCCCAAGTCGGCCAGTTTTCGCCTTACCCTTTCCCGCAGTTTCCCCAGGGTGCGCCACATATACAGGCCTGGTGCCTCGTTGGAAAAGCGTTCATAGGTTTCCAATGCCTCGGATACGTTCTGGGGGTGAGGGCTTACCCCACCATTATTTAGGTTGATGACATTAGCAGAAGCTGGAAAAGCTTGCCGAACCTGAAACCAGAAGTCTTCATCAGTGGCTAATTCTTCAGGACTGAGTAAAGCTTTTTGTTCAAAGAGGGATTCGAGGCGTTTAGCACTTCCGGGTCGAAGGAAAGGAGCAACAATCGTTGCCTGTGCAGTTTTTTGGAGAAAAGATCGGCGAGAGAAGGGCATGGGAAAGCAGTTGTTAGGGTTGAGCTTTTAGGTATTAGGAAGGTAGTAACCCGTAGCGAGGTAACTGGTTCAAGGAATCTTATTTTAGCCCTTGAATATACATACCGAAAATAAGAAATTTATCCCTGTCATAATGTATTTCTCAATAAAATGCAGGAAAAATTACGGAGGCGAAATCTAACCACATACATTTTTTCGTAGCTTTCGGTGATAATTGTAGATGCCTGTTTTGGATAAACTTACCCGGGAACCGAGCACGGAAGATAAGATTATACATCTGTTGGGCCAGCACGATCAGCAAGTGATCCAGCTGATTTACCGACATTATGGCCATAATCTGTTCAACGTTGTGTACCGAATCATTCGTGATGAGGGCAGTGCCCAGGACGTGTTTCAGGAAGTGATGATCAAGATTTGGCGAAAGGGACATTCTTACACCCGTGAAAAGGGAAGCCTTTACACGTGGTTGCTAAGTGTGTGCAAGCACGCCGCGATTGATTACACCCGTTCGAAAGTGTACCTGGATGGCCAGCGGCATTCTGGAAGCTTGGAGAACAGCACTGCTGCTTCAGCTAGGGTAAATCCCACTGCAGAACAACACGAATTGAGGGAATGGGTACAAAAGTTGCCGGAAAAGCAACGAGTTCTGGTGGAAATGGCGTATTTTCAGGGGTACACCCATGAGGAAATTTCTGAAAAGCTGGACATCCCGCTGGGAACCGTAAAAACACGCATCCGTATTGCTATTAGAGAACTTCGAAAGGTAGTGAAGAGTTGGACCTGAGAGCTTACATTGAATCTGGCATTTTAGAGGCCTATGTGAATGGCCTGCTAAGTGATGCTGAAAACCAAGAGGTTGACGAGATGGTTCGTCAACATCCGGAAATCCGCCGTGAATTGTCTGAAATTCAGGAGAGTTTGCGTGCTTTTGCCCCCGTGGCAAATGGCCCCCAAATGCCTGAACTCTCGCTTATCATGGAACAGGTGGTAAAGGAGCCCCTCCCTGAAGTTGCGTCTGTAGATCATCAAGAACCGCCTCCTGCAGGTAAGGTTAGGAGTTTACGTCTGTTGCAGATGGCGTTGGCCGCGGCTATTTTACTGCTGTTATTGTCTGTTACAAGCCTGTACAAATTGAACGAACAGGTAGATCAGCTGAGCAGCCGAGTGGTGGAACTTGAGCAGGAACAAACCTATTTCTCACAACAGTATGAGGTCATGCGCCGAGAGCCCCTAGTGATTGAGCAGGCCCAGGCAGTCATCAATGATCCCGGGAGCGAACCTTTTACCCTTACCAGTAATTCTTCTGAGCAAAGTAAGGTTCAAGTCTTTTGGCACAATTCCCGAGATGTGTACCTGATGGTGGAGCAATTACCTGAGCCCCCTGAAGGCATGCAGCACCAGCTTTGGGCAGTAATCAATGGAGTTTCGGTAAATGCAGGGGTGTTTGAGCACCATCTGAAGATGCAAAAACTGGTTCCCGTAGAGGGAGATATTGCAGCATTTATGGTTACCCTGGAAAAGAAAGGTGGGAGCCCTAACCCGAATCTGAATAAGGTATTGGTAAAGAGCATTTAAGAGGTCCGTCCCTTATTTCTTCTTTTTCTTTTTCCCAAAGATCGGACAGCTTTTACAAGCTGATTTGCCTTTCTTCTTATATTTTTCGCAACATTTTTTCTTCTTTCCCATTATACCATCTCTCCATTTCCATCCAAGGTGAGCACATCGCTCATGTAGTCGAAAAACGGCCGCATGGCTTCAAATGTTAACGCCATTTCTTCGATGAAACCCTCGGCCATTACCTCTTCATCCGTAAAATTGCGGGAAATGAGGTATTGCTTATGGCGAATTAAATCAATCGCAGGGTGATCCCGAGAGAATCCCTTGGGGGCGGTTTTGACCTTGTCCCCTCCCAGTTGCCCAAAATACTTCTGAAAAGATTCTCTGGCGATTACCCGCCTAAGGGGTTTATCATCATAGGCAATGTCCTCCCGGATAAGCAGCAAATCCTCTTTATTAGGGTTCCAAAATCCCCCACCGACAAAACTTTCCCCTGGCTGCACATGGAAATAATACCCGCCTCTCAGGGCATGAGTTGCACGCTTCATCGAACCACTCAAATGCGTTTTGTAAGGCGCTTTATTTTTAGAGAAACGCACATCCCGGTAAATACGGAACAGCATCTTTTTTCCACTCATGGGCACCAGATGATCTGTTTCGCTTAAACGGTCGTGGAGACGTTCAGCGACTTCGATCATGTTCTTTTGAGCTTGTTCGTAGCGGTGCTTGTGCTCCTGAAACCAGTCCCGGTTGTTGTGCTGGGCAAGGTCGCGGAGAAACTCCAGGGTAGTTGGCTCTACTGTTATGCTCATGGTGGCTAATATTTTTGTGCAAAGATAACCTATTTTAGAATTATGTGTATCTTAAATGAAAGGCAAAGAAAGCACGCGGGCAAAGCGATATTGAATTAGATGTACTGCTTTAGGAAAATTGTAGATTTATCGTCAACCGCTGTAAAGGCCGCGCCTTCCTCAAACTGAAAAATGAACATGAAATTCCCCAATATATTGATCGCCAAACCTCAAACCCAAGAACAGTTTGAAGCATTAGCCGCAGTAATGAAAGCGTTAAATATTCAATTTGAAGTTCCGCAACTGAGCGAGGAACAATACGATCCTGCGTTTGTAGCGAAAATTAGAGAAAGCAAAGAGGAATACGAGAAAGGTAATTTTACAAGGGTAGAAAAAGATGATCTGACAAACTTCTTAGGACTCTCATGAAATATGTACTAGACTTTACCAGAAAGGCAGAAAAAGATATAGGCTTTCATAAAAAATCGGGTAATAAAGCTATTCTAAAAAAACTTTTCACCCTACTTGAGGAACTAACTGAGCACCCATTTACTGGAACAGGAAAGCCAGAATCCCTAAAGTATGAGCTTTCAGGCTATTGGTCCAGGAGAATAAATCTAGAACATCGGCTCATCTATGAAGTGAAAGAAGAAGTAGTGGTCATCTTATCTGCGAGAGGACATTATTAATCCTTTTTCTAATGAAAGGTTACTGAAGCGGTCTACCACCAAGGATTGACTCCAATCCTTCCATTTATTTAAAAAATCCCCTATTTTTCCCCAAGATCAATATTGCTTACTTACCCTATGAAAAAAATACGACGCCTACTGGTGGCCAATAGAGGAGAAATCGCGCTTCGAATTATGCGGACAGCCCATAATATGGGCATCACAACCATTGCGGTTTATTCTGAAGCTGATGCAGAAGCCCCCCACGTACAATTTGCAGATGAAGCTTACCTGCTCGGCCCACCGCCTTCCACTCAGTCGTATTTGTTAGGAGAAAAAATCGTAGAAATCTGCCTGGAAAATCACATTGATGCCATTCATCCGGGCTATGGGTTCCTTTCGGAGAATGCCAATTTCGCGCGCATGGTTGCGGATGCGGGGATCATCTTCGTTGGGCCTTCTGCCAATTCGATGGAGTTGATGGGCGATAAACTGTCTGCCAAACAAACGGTCAAAGCCTACGATGTGCCGCTGGTTCCCGGTCTGGATGAGGCAATCACAGATGTGGCAGAAGCCAAGCGCGTGGCAGAAGAAATCGGATTTCCTGTTTTGGTCAAGGCATCTGCCGGAGGTGGGGGAAAAGGGATGCGGATTGTTGAGAATCCCGAAGAATTTGAGTCGCAAATGGCGCGTGCAGTGAGTGAGGCAGAAAGTGCTTTTGGAAACGGGGCCGTATTCGTAGAAAAGTTTGTCACCTCTCCCCGCCACATTGAGATTCAGGTGATGGCGGATCAGCACGGGTATGTTACCTACATTTTTGAACGGGAGTGCTCTGTTCAGCGAAGGCACCAAAAAGTGATAGAAGAGGCACCTTCTGCCATTCTTACACCTGAGAAGCGGCGCCAGATGGGAGAAGCTGCAGTAAGTGTCTGTAAATCATGTGGCTACCAGAATGCGGGAACTGTAGAATTTCTCCTGGATGCCGATTTGAATTTTTACTTCCTGGAAATCAACACCCGCCTACAAGTGGAGCACCCAGTTACAGAGCTGATTTCTGGCCTTGACCTGGTGAAGGAGCAGATTCGTGTGGCTGAAGGACATCCCCTGAGCTTTTCTCAGGAAGAGCTTGAAATAGATGGCCACGCCATAGAAGTGCGTGTATATGCAGAAGACCCGACCAATAATTTCTTGCCCGATGTGGGAAAACTGGAGGTGTATCAGCCGCCCAAAGGGAATGGAATACGCGTGGACGATGGGTATCGAGAAGGGATGGATATTCCTATTCATTATGACCCAATGATTTCAAAACTCATTGTTCACGCCAAAGATCGCCCAACGGCAATTCGCAAAATGATCCGTGCGATCGAGGAATATCGGATTGTAGGCGTAGAAACTACCTTGGACTTCTGTAAATATGTAATGCGCCATGAGGCATTTCGTTCCGGCATGTTTGACACGAACTTTGTGAAGCACCACTTCAAGCCAGAATACCTGGAGGAGGAGCTTACAGAGGAGGAAGCACTCGTGGCGGCAATTGTGGCCGATAAAGCCCTTCGAACCAGTGCTTCTGGAAACGGGAAGCCTGTTCCCCAGGCAGTGAATCCCTGGCAATTGAACCGTACTCGTTAAGGAAGATGAGGAATAGTTCTTTTGGAATCGCCTGAACTGAGGAGTTTTTACCCAAATACCTCGGCAAACACCTGCATGGTTTTGGGATATTTAAATCCCTCTACATGTTGGTGGTAATAATCGAACAGGGTTCGAATTAGGTGCCTTTTCTGGTCACGATCAAAGGTGATCTCGCGGCATGATTCCCAATCCGCATACAGGAAACGTCGCATCAGCAAAGAAATGTCATCTCCTCCTGAAGAATTAGCAGAAACAGTACCGCCTCGTACATCCAGTGATACCTTGGAAGATTCCTCGCTTTTGTCGTTGGGAAAAAAGCCCAGGTGAGCGGTGAGGTGTAAGAGGAAAAAAATGAACAAATGGATAAGGTTGCGTTCCTGCTGATCCAACTCCAGAATGTAAGTCTTGAGGAAAATATACAAGGGAGGGTTGGGGGTTTCTTCCTTTACACAGGCGGAAAAAATCTCCAGCACGGCAAGCCCAAGTGAAAGCTTTACCGGATCTGTTTGTGCTGAGAGCAGCAAGTGAGCAGTTTTGCTTTCCGAAAGTTTTTGTAGATCCCGGTTTTCCCTGTGCCAAAAGATCATGTCCACAATGGACATCGGCTGGAAATAGCTATGCTTTTTCCGGGAATTGGTTCTGCGGACTCCCTTGGCAATAAAGCTCAGCAACCCGTGGTCCAGGGTGTACATGGTGGTAATCAGGTTGGCTTCCTGGTACTTTACCGTTCGCAAAACGATACCTTCGGTTTTTTGGGTCACTTAGCGTAATTGACAGGTGAAACCAGACGGGAAGGGCTTAGTTGAGCAGCAAGGTGGAGGACATCCGCCTCTTCCTCATATACGTTCATCAGCTGTTTGAGGTCCTCAGTTGATTTGACCCAGGTTTTTTGGGCTGCAAGTGGGGATTTTGCGTGTTTGGGAAACAGCAATATCTCATCAACTTCAAAGTTGTCTCGAACTGCCTGAACCAGCTCAATTGGGGATATGAGTGAAGCGGTTGCTCCCTCTCCCACAACAGGACCAATAAGCAGTACCTGGATATATTTCAGGAGGGAACTTATCAGGTCAGTCCGAACTTGCCATTTGCCTGTTTCCTGTACAAACAGGCCTCGCTGTCCGGCCATGAAGGCATTGTTGTACACCATAACTTCGCTCAGCAAAGAGGAGAGGCGCTTGGTGACAAAACGGGTATCTCGAACGGTGCCTCCAAAAGCGTCCAAGACCAGAATGGATTTTTCCTGCTTGAATGCAAAGTTGTGTACAAAGTCCTGTACGAACATGCGCTCCCGTAAATTCGCTTCTGATAGAAAAAGTAACTTTACCTTCATTGAGTCAGTGGCAATTAGTAACTAAGAATTCACTAACCAAACCGACTACCTATCTGTTTACCCATTCCCTTACCCTGCAACTTAGATACCCCCAAGCTATTGGCTAGCTTATCGCATCCAGTACCAACTTAATCATTCGGTCAAATCCTATTTCCCGCTCTTCTTTGCTAATGGCAGTTTTATCTACCAGGCTGTCGCTCACTGTGAGAACGGTTAATGCCTGAACATTATTCCTCGCAGCAAGGGTGTACAGGGCGGCAGCTTCCATTTCCACTGCCAATACCCCATGACTGGCCCAGAGTTTCCATTTCTCAGGGAGGAAGTCATAAAATACATCCGCAGAAAGGACATTGCCTACATGAACGGGCAATTCATTTTGAGCAGCAAGGGTATGTACTTGTTGAAGCAAATTGAAATCAGCAAGGGGTGCAAAGCTATCCCCCCGAAACACGCGGGTATTCATGTTAGAATCGGTACAGGCTCCCTGGGCCAGGACGATATCCCGTAATTGTATGCTTGCCTGTAAGCTTCCGCAACTCCCTACGCGAATAAGGTGTTTAACCCCATAATCCTGAATCAATTCATGGGTATATAACGCCATGGAAGGCATCCCCATGCCTGTGCCCTGAACAGAAATCGTTTTGCCCTGATAGGTACCTGTATATCCATAAGCTGCCCGAACCTCATTGTAACATTGAGGGGTATCCAGGAACTTCTCGGCGATGTACCTCGCCCGAAGCGGGTCACCTGCCAGGAGAACCGTTGGCGCAATTTGTCCGGGAGTTGCAGCGAGGTGGAGGGACATAATCAGGGGTGAGGGGAAGGAGGATAAAAATTACTTTGCCTGAGCTGGATTACCGAATACGGTGGCACCTTCTTCTACATCAGAAAAAACAACTGATCCGGCAGCAATCAGTGCTCCTTCACCCACGATGACTTCCGATCCGATAATTGCTCCATGTCCGATGTAACATTCAGCTGCTATACTTGCCCCTTTGCCGATGACCACGCCACTGTTGATGGTGCAAAAGTCTCCTATTTGGGCATCTGATTCAATGGTGACTTTTGACCCCAGGTAATTGTAACTTCCCAGTAGCACATTAGGTCCGATGGTTGTCCAGGCATTGAACAGACAACCCGTACCTAATTTGGCATAGGGAGAAATGGAACAGTCCGGATGAATCAGGTTCTCAATCTTGTCTTTGTGAGATGCTTTGAGTTGTTCTACCACTTCCTGTCGCCGGGCAAGGTTACCCTCAGCGATCAGGAGTTTCAGGTTTTGTTCATCAAATAATAAATTGGCCTCTTCAGTTCCGAGCTCAGAAATAATAAGGATGTCATTTATTTCACGGGAAGCATCATCTGCCAGTGGTTGGGTTGCGATATATCCATAAACCAATACATCCATGCGATTGGCAATTTCCAGGGCTTCACGGGCTTCTGGTCCTGTACCAACAATCAAAAGGGGTACATTTGCGCTTGATTTACTCATGGTGCAAAGGTAGAAATCTTGGGAAGAATTTCCCCGATTATCTGTATAGGCAATCCGATTCTAGCCTCGACTTAAATCTCCTCACATATTTTCAAGTTCCAGCCCTAGAGGTTGTCTATCCTACCCATTCTCCTTTTGCTACCATTTGAATGTTTCCCCCCACTTCAACAGAATAGGTACTGGACTCTTTTTTTCCTTTTAAAAACAGCAAAGAAGGACGCTTGATTTCATACCCCTGCTCCAGACGAACCTCGAATTCAGTAAGCTTAAAAAAATTATGGTGTAGCAGGTATCCGGCGAGGCAGCCACTGGCACTGCCCGTTGCCGGGTCTTCCGGCACCCCAAAATACTCTCCAAACATCCGGGCATTCAGGTCATTTTCGGGCCTGTAGGGCTGGGCACAGAAAATATAGAGTGCTTTTGCGTTGGTTTCATTGATGAGCTCCAGGTACTTCAGGCGATTGACCCGTGACTGGCGAACCGCATCCAAGTGCACCAGTGGCACGATGATAAAAGGAAGCCCAGTGGAGACTACCTGTACAGGATAATTTCTGTGAAATGCATTGACTGGAAGGTTTAAGACCGGGCTTATTACCTCCGAGGGGAGCTCTTCGCCAAACTCAGGGGGCAACTGTCTCATCCACATTCGACTATCTGACTCGCTGTGGAGGGTGACCTGCCCTACAGGAAGGGCGATTGAGACCTCTTTCGAAGGTTCATTTTCTATGACCTGCTGAATGATAAATGCAGTGCCGAGAACGGCATGGCCTGCATAGGGAAGTTCTCCCAGTGCGGTAAATATTCGAACTGGATATGACGCTGCATCAGCTATTTTAGGAAGAATAAATGCGGTTTCTTTGTACTGGGTTTCCCTGGCAATGGCCAGCATGGTGCTTTCTTCCAACGGCTCATCAGACTGAATGACAGCAAGTTGGTTGCCGCTGTAGGCAGTTTCTGCAAAGATGTTGAGCAAAAAGAAGGAAAGTCGTGGCATGTAAGCAGGTGGTTAGGGAACTTCAATATAAGAGGATGCACGCCAAAAGTTATAAATTATCGTGATTTTTGTAACTTGCCGCACCCGTTGGGAGAAGCACTGTTTCATGAGAAAATTTGCTATTTCAGATATCCACGGCTGTTCCAAGACCTTCCGGTCCTTGGTAGAAGATACCCTCCAACTTTCAAAAGAAGATCAGTTATTCTTGCTGGGCGATTATATCGATCGCGGACCTGATTCCCGTGGCGTGTTGGACTATATTGTTGAGTTGCAGCAGGCTGGATATCAGGTGACTTCCCTGATGGGAAATCACGAATGGATGTTGCTGGAAAGCCAGCAAGATGGTGGCATGGTCCAGACCTGGATGGCCAATGGAGGTATTCAAACCCTTGAAAGCTTTGGTGCGGATTCTCCTAGAGATATCCCCCAGCCCTACCAGGATTTTATGGCTCAGATGCCCTATTACCTGGAAATCGATGAATACATCCTGGTTCATGCAGGGTTAGATTTTCGATCCTCTACCCCCCTGGCTGATCCTATGTCCCTTATATGGATTCGTAACTGGCACAAGCAGGTAAACAAGGAATGGCTGAATGGCCGAGTGGTGGTTCATGGCCATACACCCGTAACCATTTATCAGATAGACATGGCCCTGGAAAACCTGGATGAGGTGCCGGTGATTGACATTGATGCGGGCTGTTACATGGCAGGCAAACTGATGATGGGACATTTATGTGCATTTGAACTCGCCACGCGTGAGCTGCATTTTCAGCGGAACCTGGACATGTAGCCGATTCTAAAGAACTGAGGGTCCCTCGAAAAAAGAATCATCTCTCAACCTCTTTTTATATGCTCGAAGCACTTCTCACTCCCGAAGCACTGATCAGCCTGGTGACACTTACCTTTATGGAAATTGTCCTGGGCATTGACAACATCGTGTTTATTTCCATTGTGGCAGCCAAGCTTCCCGTGGAGCAGCAAGCACGTGCCCGCAACCTGGGCCTGGGCCTTGCATTGGTTTTTCGCCTGATTCTTTTGATGGGAATCAAGTGGATTGTGGGATTAACGGATCCTGTCCTCAGCTTTGACTTGAGTATGTTGGGCGGTCCAGAGGCCTTTGGATTAAGTTGGCGCGACATCATTCTCATTGTCGGAGGGCTGTTCCTGTTATACAAAAGTGTTTCTGAAATGCATGAAAAGCTGGAGGGAGCAGGGCGTGAAGCAAATGCAGATGGAAAAAAACGCTCGTTCAGTGGCGTAATTGTTCAAATTTTATTGCTGGACATTGTCTTCTCATTCGACTCAATTTTAACCGCTGTCGGATTGGCCGATGAAATCATCATTATGGTTATTGCTGTTATAATTGCCTTGATTGTGATGATGGTTTTTGCCTCTCGTATCAGTAACTTTATTAACCAGCATCCAACCATGAAGATGCTGGCGCTCTCCTTTTTATTGCTCATCGGTTTCATGTTAGTGATAGAAGGCTTGCATCAACACGTTCCGAAAGGCTATATTTACTTTGCCATGGCGTTCTCATTTACGGTAGAATTGCTGAACATGAGGATGCGAAAAGCCAATAAGCCACCAGTTGAACTGCGCCAGAAAATGGACGCAGATCAATAACTGCTCTTGTAAATATCATGATTATCACCTGTTTAACAGATTGAATGCGCGCGTCGTAATAGTTCTTGCAGGCATCGTCGTGTTGATCGCTTGCAATGAAGATCCGCCTCCTCCCGTTACCCCCCAACGGGTAGAGGTGAACGGCCTGTATGCTGTTTCCATCCCCTCAAATCTGGTGGAACAGAAAGATATGCATGATTATGCGGGACTTCAGTACTACGACGCTGCCCAAGATTTTTACCTGATGGGAATTGTA
>JBCDIQ010000125.1:0-13797 GCA_039024295.1 Bacteroidota bacterium
AGTGGCTGAATATACAGAAGAACAGCAACAAGCTAATACCTATTATAGAATTCAATATTACCCCAATGGAACAATTTCAGGGGAAGGGCTAATGACTCATGGCATACGAAATGGCATTTGGAAATACTACGATGAGGCAAGAAATAAAATTGCAGAAGATGTGCTCGATAACGGGAAGCAAGTTGAGTATGTAAAGTGCTGGTATCCCACAGGGGAAATGGAGCGTAAGCTAATTGAACTAAAAAATAGAGAGGGGCATTGGCTTGCCGAGGACTACTACAGGAATAAAAACTTAAAAGTGCAAACCTATTTGATAAACCGGGAAATTCCAGACAGTACTTTTATCAAGTATTATCCCAGTGGTCAAATAAAAGAGAAAGGACATCTAGATGAAGGGAAAAAGATTGGGGAATGGATCTATTATGATTCTATGGGTACTGAAATTGAAAAAACAACCGAACCCGGAACGAACCATATAGGGTTTGAAGAATAGAAGCTGATTACATTGGAATTTCACCTATGCCTGATACCCCTGGGAGGCTATACTGATTAGGACACCAGTTCCACAGACTGGTCTATACAGGAGATAAAGATACGCAGTTTTCAGCCGGTTAGGATAAAAATAATGAACAAAAGTCATATTTGTTGAAGTCAAAAGTCAGTGTTTGTAGTGCATTAATCTGTATATCTTCCTATCTTCATGTCACCAAGCACTCAACACTATGGAAGTACGCCGGCTCTTCGAATTACTTGCCTACCAGGAAGAAAAATATCCTCATCCACATGCACTCTCCTACAAATCAGGGGACCTATGGCATAGAACCAGTTCCAAGGAGGCATTGGAGCAAGTTCAACTTATCGCACGGGCTTTGTTAGCCTCTGGACTTGAAAAAGGAGATCGGGTAGCCCTCATTTCCCGCAACCGAACAGAGTGGTGCCTTGCAGATCTAGCCATCATGATGGCTGGGGGCGTGGTGGTACCGATGCATGCCAACATGAAAGCCGAAGAGGTAGGCGTTATCTTGGAGCATGCCGAAATAACTTATGCCTTTGTTGAAAATGCTGAGAAAACCAGTTTGTTAGACCAGACCGGTTATGAAGGCCTGAAAAAGGTGTATACGTTTGATGAAGCAGTGGGATATACCAACCTACAAGGAATGGTCACCTCGGCTGACAAGCATGGAGTTGGATACCTGCGTGCCAGATCTGCCGCTGTCCGGCCCGCTGATTTAGCCACCATCATCTATACTTCGGGTACGACTGGAACACCCCGTGGGGTTATGCTTTCTCACCAAAACATTCTTAGCAATGTAAAAGCTGCCGTAGGTATCCTTCCCCTTAACCATACCCACCGTGTGCTGAGCTTCTTGCCGCTTTCGTTCATGTTTGAGCGAATGGTTATCTACACCTACCTCTATACGGGTGTGGATATTTATTTTGCCGAATCTCCAGATGCCTTAAGTGAAAATCTAAAAGAGGTTCGTCCACATTTTATTTCTACCGTGCCTAAGGTCCTGGACCGCGTCTACCAATCAATCGAAACTTATGGGGACACCTTAACTGGGTACCAAAAAACGGTATTCAATTGGGCAAAAGGAGTGGCACTCGCTTATCGTCTGGACAAAAGGCAGGGACCCATTTATCACATGCAACTTAGGCTTGCACGGAAATTGGTCCTGAATAATTGGAAGAAAGCCCTGGGCGGAGAGATTATAGGGGTGATGTCTGGAGCAGCTGCGCTTCCTGAGAAGCTATGTCGTGTTTTTAATGCTGCTGGTATAAACGTCAGAGAGGGCTATGGACAAACGGAAGCCGCGCCGGTACTGACCTTTAACCGGTTCGAGACAGGGTGGGTTCGGCCAGGTTCTGTAGGTACTGCCATTCCAGGGGTGGAGTTGAAAATTGGCAAAAATCAGGAAATTCTGGCCAAGGGGGAAAATGTGATGATGGGCTATTACAAGGATGAAGAAGCTACCGCTGAAGTGATAGATCGAAAGGGATGGCTGCATACTGGAGATATGGGAAAAATCGATAAAGACGGATTTGTGAGGATAACCGGTCGATTGAAGGAACTCTTCAAAAATGCGGGAGGGGTGGATATCGCTCCCAAACCTATTGAGAACCAGCTGCTGAACAGTCCTTTCGTCTCCCATGCACTCGTGGTTGGGGAAAACCGACCCTTTATTGGTGCCATCATTGTTCCAGATCGACGCGCCCTTCGTTCTTGGGCAGAAGCAAAAGGGATTGAAGCAAATATGTACCCAGAATTGCTGCAGCACCCCATGGTGAAAGCCCGTTTCAAAGAAGAAGCAGAGCGAGTTTCCGCTCATTTCCCGGAATACGAACACCTGAAATTTATATGTCTGGTACCAGATGAGTGGAAAGTGGCTACAGGTGAACTCACGCATACCCTGAAAGTGAGAAGGTTCTTATTGACTCAAAGGTATGCCAAGCTTATCAGCCGCCAGTATGAGGAAGTTAAGGCATAAACGTAAGGAGTAAACCTACCTCTTGAGGTTTCGTATCTTATAGCGTAAATTTGATTTATGCAAAAGTATACTTGGTTCTACTCCCTTCCGAATCCACTGGATCCTGCCTTCCAGGCAAAGTTACAAACGCAATTTGACACCTTTTCCCATCAATGGAAATCTCATGGAGCAGAAGTGGAAGGGCAAATTGGCATCTTGCGTAACCAATTTGTCGTTGTTCGTTCCAATGAGCAAGATGACCGACCTTCAGGCTGCTCTATTGATGGAATGAAACGAAGCGTAGAAAGTATCCTTACTGCTGCAGGACTTTCCTGGCTGGATGCCGCGCATGTTTTTTATGAAGGGGATGACGGCTCAGTAGCATACACCCATTTCTCAAAAATTTCCGCTCTGATTGGGGAAGGGAAGCTTACCCCTGATACACTGATTCTAGACCATACCCTTGGGCAATCAGATGACCTGAGCAGATGGGAAGTCCTACTAAAAGATTCTTGGTTAAAGCGATTTCTACCACGCGAGCAAGCGTCGCTTTAATCACTAGTGCTTACAGAACAAAGAATTTTGCCAATTAGAGCGAAGGAGTTTTCGTGTAGGTCAAGGAAGAAACGTTGAGCCTAGCGTGCTAGGTGATGCTTTTTTGACGTAGAAATACGCGAAAAGGTCGAGCTATTACGGCCAAAGATTTAGTTCTGAAAGCACTAGGCGTAGCGTTCATCCAATAGAAACTTTTCCTGGGTATGTGGCTGAATGGGGCGATAAAACTCCATGATTTGTTTCATATCCCCGTCAACGTCCTCAGTAGGAAATACCACCTTTCCTACCCCTCCAATTTTTTTACCATAGTCAAGGTATCCCAAGCCAACAGGGACTCCTGCCTTTTTTGCTGCATAATAAAACCCGGTTCGCCACTTTGGACGAGGGCTCCGAGAACCTTCAGGAGTAACCAGTACGACGATCTCTTCATTTGGACGCTGCTCAAAGATTTCAGCCATGAGGTCAACCATGCTGGGGCGCTCCGCTCCAGGAGTCTTTGGGCTACGGTCAATCCAAATGGCTCCCATGCTGGCGATCAATGGCCCAAGAACAGGAAGGTTCCATTCCTTTTTGATGGTGTACCGAACTGGGAGCTTCATCAGGCTGAAACAAGCGATGGTAAAGATGAAATCCCAGTTGCTGGTATGAGGGGCAGCAATCATGACACAACGGCGACTGTGTTCAGGCAAGTTGGGGTCAACTTTCCATCCTCCTAGCTTAAAAAGCAGTTTAAAAAGAGCTGTTAGCATGTGGCAGTTGATTTGTAACCGCCTAATTTACGGAAAATCTGCCTGATTTGAGCAGCTCTAATGCCAACTGCCGTTCAGAAGGGGAATTGGCGTTTAGCAGTTCCCGGGGGTCAGGGACCATCGTTGTATGGATGTGACATGCTCGGAGCAACCGGATCAGTCCCAGCTTTTCTTGTTCAAATGCCTGTTGCATTTCTTTAAAAATCCCAGGCTCGTAGATCGCTAGCAAGGGTTCTGGGAACTTTCTTTCCGGATGTTTCAGACAAGTTGCCTGGCATTTTGGCTTCCGGTTCTCCATCAGGAATTCTATCGTTTTTCTCCGTAATAGGGGCCAGTCTATGGCAACTGCTACCCACGCTACTTCCGGATAAGCCCAATGTGCACTTAGAAGCCCACCCATTGGACCTTTATCGGGAAATTGGTCTACAATGACCTGGGGAGTATCCGGTTTTCCTGTTGCTTGAGCAGGGTTGAGAGAAAGAAAAATGGGTAATCCAAGGGGTTGCAGGAGCTGTGGGAGCCACTGAGTTTGAGGCAAGCCGTGATACGTTAGCTGGGCTTTGTCTGTTCCCATTCGCGTGCTGTGGCCTCCTGCCAATATCAGGATGTGTAAGGGGGCTACTTTCATGTGAATTAGAAAGATTCCCTGGAAAAATTGCGTTTGCCTCCCGCTTTTCCCATCAACCGCGTTTCACGTATCACCATATCATGGGTAAATGCCTTGCACATGTCATATATGGTCAGCGCAGCAACACTTGCGCCTGTGAGTGCCTCCATCTCTACCCCTGTTTTTCCGGTTACTTTCACTTTGCAGTCTATGACCGCTTCATATTGATCATTTAAATGGATCTGAACGGTACATTTTTCCAAAAATAAAGGGTGGCATAGGGGAATTAGTTCATGTGTTTTTTTAGCCGCCATGGTGCCAGCTATGATGGCGGTTTGAAAAACAGGCCCCTTTTTGGTGTGCAGTTCTGCTCCTGTGAATTGATGGGCAACCTCAGGCGGGAGGTGGATAATGGACTGTGCCCAGGCCGTTCTTGTAGTTATCGCTTTATCGCCCACATCTACCATAGTGGGGTTACCTTCCGTATCCAAATGGGTAAATTCTTGATCTGGAGCAGTCATATGAACAGATTTTATTTGCCAGTAGGAAGAATAAATGCCTGATTTGTTGTGTCAAGCATCATGCTTTTGTGTACCAAGTTAATATATAGCTACGATTGATTGTTATGCCAAAGACTGCAATTTCCGTCGAAACCGCACGGAGTATCGTTTTGGGACATCCTTTTCCGATAATTGAAGAAGAAGTTTACCTACACCATGCCGGTGGGCGGGTTCTAACTGAGGCCATTGTTGCAGATCGTGATTTCCCTGCATTTGACCGTGTTTCGATGGATGGAATTGTCGTGCAACACCACAAATTACAGGAAGGACAGACCTTCAAGGTGCAAGGCGTACAGTTGGCTGGGATGCCGGCAATGTCACTTCAGGGGCCTGCCTATGCATTGGAAATCATGACAGGTGCTGTTTGTCCTCCTAATGGCGATACGGTGATCCCGGTAGAGCAGTTGACCTTCTTTCAGGATAATGGGCAAAAAATGGTTCGCATTGGTCCTCCGCCTCCACAGGGCAAAAACATTCACCTGCAAGGGTTTGATCGTAAGGAAGGAGAAGTGTTGATCACGCCTGGAACAAAACTTGGACAAGCCGAGGCTGGAGTATGTGCCACAGTAGGAAAGCAAAAGGTGAAAGTGGCCCGGTTGCCCAAAGTTGCGGTAATATCTACCGGAGATGAATTGGTTGAAGTTCATCAACAGCCAGCTCCTTATCAAATTCGAATGTCAAACGGCGTCGTGCTGCAGGCTGCATTGCAAGAAATTGGGATTGATGCCTCTTTTTTCCACCTGACAGATGAATTGGCTTCCCTGACCGCATGGCTGGGAAGCATCATGGAACAGCATGATGTACTTCTGCTCAGTGGAGGGGTATCTAAAGGGAAAGCAGACCATATCCCTCAAGCATTGGAAGAGGTAGGGGTCAAGAAACATTTTCACCGGGTGTCCCAGCGTCCTGGGAAGCCCTTTTGGTTTGGAACTGCTGGCTCGAAGACACTCTTCGCATTTCCAGGAAACCCAGTTTCCACCTTTGTAAACTACCATGTATATTTTCTGCCGTGGCTTCGTCAGAGCTTAGGGTTGGCTCCCTTACCAGCAAGAACCGCCATTCTGGCTCAAGACGTTTCCTTTAAACCTGCCCTGACAAATTTTCTGCAGGTGAGGCTAGAACAAGGAGCAGGAGCTGCCCTGCATGCACACCCTCAGAAAGGCAAAGGCTCCGGAGATTTGGCCAACTTATTGGTCTGTGATGCCTTACTGGAACTCCCGAATGATGGCCGGGATGTATTTACCGCTGGGGATCAGTTTTCGATTATTCCAGTAAGATAATTGACCGTTTATCAAATAATCTACCTCTTTAATTGGGGATATTCTTATAATTATCCCTAGTTACCAACGAATTATGTATCCTTAGCGTTAATTATTTGTAAAATGTCAAAAAGTATATTTCTTTATAGAAGTAAGGAAATTACCTTTGACGAGCGAAGTTTAGTGAGAAATTACGACTAATCTAGTGACCTTAACACAATAATTAGTCTCAACATTGGTTGTCCATTAACCGACCAGCGTCATGAAGCATCTACTCCTCTCATTATTGCTATTTGCTTTCCTGGGGTCCACCGCCTGCGGACAACAGACACAACGAGGTGATACACTGTCTCCGGCCTTGTCTGTCATTGATTTGGTTGATCCGGCAGATTCATCAGCTAAAGCAAACAACAAGCAAAACACAAAGAATCAGGCCACTGCCCAGCCTGTTTCTGATGTAGCTTCCACAAATCAGTCGGTAGAGCTTACCCGTGAAGAGCGGCAACGACAAAAAAGACTGGAGCGTGCCCGTCTACAGGTCAAAAAGGCACGTCAGAAAGGATATCGAATGGCAGAACGTGAGGAAGCCCTTCGGGAAATGAAGCTAAGAAAGCTCATTGATTCTGAAGAGGAAGTCAATCCCTAGAAAAAATCATTATTATTATTGCATCAGGCTCAAGTTGTTGAGCCTGATTTTTTTGTGTCTTTTTTCTCCGGTTTTTTAGAGCCAACTGATACCCCCAGGTATTTCCCGCCACCGAGGGAGATTTGGATTGGCCGATCAGCCAAACTAAAGGTAAAGGTAAATCCACCACTTGGCTTCTCTTCCTTTTTGGCGACAGTGGTCTTTTTGCCAGCATCTCTTAGGGAACTGGCGGTTTGCCCTAGCAGGGGTTGATGGAAGCCGATTAATAAAAAGACCACAACCCCCATAAACAACCTTTTCAACCTACGGGTGAGTAAGTTGAGTAAAGAGGATATTAAGCTGTGAACTAAATGCTTCAACTTGAGCTGGGTTCTGTCCTTTGAATCCTTTTTGATAAATGGTGCTAACCAAAGGTAAGACTTTTTTGAGCAACCTTGAACCCTTTTGGGTCAATTTAATGGCATATTTTCGCCTGTTCCCAGCTACGACGGATCGTTGGATGTAGCCTTTATTTTCTAATGCATCCAGAATTCTGGTAAATGAAGCAGGGTCTTTGCGCACAAATTGGGCAATTTCTTTTTGGCTTCCTCCATTTTTCTGCTGAATCCCTCGCATCACAATCCATTGCTCATAGGTAAGGTCTACCTTGCCTTGGGAAAATTTTTCTAGGGTTTGCTTCCGAACCAGTTTCAGGATCTGTTCCATTAATTCAAACTGGTTGCTAAAGGGGTGTACATGGGCGGTGAGGGTATCCTCCATATGTTATATGTTAGTTATAGTTACGGTAGTGAAAACTCGCTAAAAAAGATTCATCTGTTCTCCTTCTGTTGGTATAAACTCAGGTAAAGATAGGGGAATCCTCAGTTTATCTACAAATTCTTGGATTACATATCGCCCCATTTCAGGAGCGAAGGTATCATCAGGTTCGTGTACAAAGAAATACAGCTGCTCTAATCCCGCTTCTATCCACTGTTGCAAAATAGGAATCCATGCATCCACCCGTTCATAATCGGAGGGCACCAATCCGTTTCCCACAAAACGAATCATGGCAGTTGGTGCTGTGAGGTCCAAATGAAGCACATCGCGCCGGCCACCTACATCAGTTATGACGGTCGCAACCTGATAGTCGATTAAGAATTCGGTCACCATTGACAGCAAACGATTATGCTGGAACCAGCTTTCATGTCGAAACTCAATGGCCAGTGGTACATAGGTAGGCCAGGTCGCCAGCAGCGACTGCAGTTGTGGAAACTGCCTTACGCCAAAAGTAGGAGGTAATTGCAGGAAAGAACACCCCAGCCGGTTGCCCAGTTGAAGCATTGCCTCACAGAAATGGTCTATCTGGTCCTGATCCAATGAGTTGGAAAGCCTATGAGAAATCGGCTGGGGGACCTTTGGGCTAAACAGAAAGCCTTCTGGTGAAGCCTCTCGCCACCGGTCCAACGTATCAGAGGACGGCACCCGGTAATGAGTAGAGTTTAACTCTATCCCGTTGAAAGCCCGGGAATAGAGAGATAAAAATTCCTTTTGTGGAGTCTTGGGAGGATACAACTTCCCAACCCATTCTTTGTTGGCCCACATGGGACAGCCAACATAGGCCATGAAAGGTTGCTCTGGAGCCTTGCTGGTAAGCAAATCTATGCTTGCCGAAGAAATGCTTGGCAAAGAGAAATCTACTTCTGCTAACTCGTCTGGGCCATGTAGCTTTCCGAATTTCATGGGTTAAGTATATCACCTGGTAAACCGGAGTGGGAAGGTAGATGTTTTTTCAGTTGGTAGAAATATTGATAGGTGTCTGGGCAGGGGGTGACAGGATATTTCAGCGATTGGTAGACCTCCTAATTTGGAGACCGCTTCTTTATCGTGGAGCTGATTTCGGACTCTGTCGATTTGGGATGGGTCCCTCTTCTGGTATCGCGGTAGTGCCGCTTGAGCCAAGTGGCGAGCCCATCCAGTCCGGGGAAAAGCACCCGCTCGTTGATATTAGATTGGTCGAGCTTGTCGCGAATCTCCCATTTGAGGGCCGCAGGTATCCGGATATTGAAATACTTGATTTCTTTTCCCTTCAGCCAATGGCTGATCACCGTATTCGGATTGGACATCATCGAAAACACCGCATACTGGTTGATGATGCGCTCATCAATGGAGGGCGGCTCGAAGAATACCGCAAAATCGGCTCGCTTAAGCAGGGCTAGCTCCTTGAGGTTGCGGACAGCCCGATCGAGCATTTGCGGGGTAAAAATGTGGGAACCTTCTTCTTCAATGATGGCCTTTAGTTGATCTGGGAGATAGCGTTTGGCATCTACGTAATTGATGGCCCAAATACAGCCATCTTTATCGTATTTGGTGAAATCCGCCGTGGCAAAGTGCAGGGCCACCAGCGGTGAATACGTCCAGTCTAGCAACCGCGTAGGCAGTCCGTGGTGTTGCGCAAGGGCCAGCCAGTTCCAGGTGGAGCGTCCGCTGTCGTCTATTTTAGAGTATTTGATGAAATTTCGAAGGAGGTGTTTTTCCAGGTGAGATTCTCCAAGTCGGTTTAGGGTTGTGGTCAATTCATAGGTATGGTCTTCCAAGCCCCGGTAGACATAAGCCGATCGGTAGCGTTGGAGGTAGCTGTTCCAGGCATCGTGGAACAGGGCTTGCTGCAATTCTTCCCAGCTGTTTACGACGATTTCATTTTCCATTGTGGTTGCAGTTGGTATACACGAGATGCGGGTTTTTCAGGTAGGGTAGACTTCGTTTATGACCATTCTCTACTCTATTGGCGCCCACTTTCCTTTTTTGAAAAATACATTTTTGAATTTGGGGGACTTAAATACCAGGTAGAAATCACGGGTACTCCTATAAGTTGTGGGATTGCTTAACAGAATATGATGGGTGGGCTTTTCCATCTCAATGATTAGTCTTGCGGAGGAGTAGGGAGTGGTTGAGCTGATTTTTCCCCGATAAGTCTTAAGTACCTTGTCTTTTTTTGTGACATAAAAGAAAATGGAATCTTTATCGGTAATCTCAAAACGAAAATGATCGTATTGCCAATTTGCTTGATTCCCCGGAAAACAATCCCTGTTGATCACATATTCTCCGTAGTAGTCATTTTTACTCAATTCTATGTTCGAATTGAGCCGTCGGAAAATGCCTGTGAGGAATGCAAAAAACAAGATTACAGCGCAAGCGATACCCAGAATTTTAAGAGGTAAACGCTTGCTTTTTACGGAACTTACCAATAGTAGAATTCCTAATAAGGGAACCAGGATCAGGACAAAGAAAAGGTTAAAACCAAAACCCATCTTAGTATTTTAAGTACCTATTGTTCGGTGTGCAACCAGCTAAGGTTCTAAAAACCTGACTTACCAACTGTTGAGGGAATCAAAAGCCCGTGAAGCGGGATAAGCTGTAAACCGAAAACTGAGAACTGTTGAGCGAAGCGAAATCCCGCAAAGCGGGAAAAACTGACAACCGATAACTGTAAACCGATAACTAAAATTTCAGCACCTGCTTCAAAATTTTCGACTTCTCCCGGCTGCTGATCACCTCGTGGTCATTGTTCATGATGATCTTGAAGCGGTTGCCAAACCAGATGACAATTTCCTTTACGTGGTTGAGACCGATTAGTGCTGAGCGGTTGACCCGGAAAAAGTCCTCTTTGGGTAGCTTTTGCTCAAAGGTATCCAGGGTGTGGTTGAGCAGGTAGGAATCCTGCTCGGTGTACAAACGCACACTTCTGTCTTCCACTTCAATACAAACGATCTCCGTAAAATCGACCAATTTGTACCGATCCCGAGTTGGGATAGGAACCTTATTGGAAAACGGGGCTTTGATTTCCTCGACAATGTCTGCTCTCCGCAGGCTAGCGATCTTATCCTTGCTCAGGGGTTGCTGCCCTTTGTATACCTTCTCCAGGCATTCACGAAGTCGTTCTTCGTTGAAAGGTTTCAGCAAATAGTCACACGCATTCAGCTCAAATGCCTTGATTGCATGCTCATTGTAGGCAGTTGCAAACACGATAACGGGCATACGCTTTATCTCCAGGTTCTCGACCACCTCCAGCCCATTCATGCCAGGCATCTCGATGTCCAAAAATACCAGGTCTGGTTTGAGTTCCTGAATCATTTCCAAGGCATCAATTCCGTTCTCGGCAACGTGAATTAGCTCTACTTCTTTGATTTTATCCAGGAGCCGCTTCATTTTATTACGTGCAGGCAGCTCGTCATCTGCAATCAGGGTTTTGATCTTTTTACTCATGAATGCTGGGAGGTTTCAAATGAAAGCGGCAGGCGCAATCTTACCAAAGTGCCGTTTCCGGTGTTCTCAAAATACAAAAGATTTTTTTCTCCGTAGATATTTTCAAGGCGAGTCAGGGTATTTACCAGTCCGGTGCCTTTGTCAATCCTGTTCAGGTCAACGCCCGGGCCGTTGTCAAACACTTCGCAGACCAACTCATCACCCTCTGCGTAAGCATCAATGTGAATTAAGCCTTTCTCGATGATTTTGGCAATGCCATGCTTGATACAATTTTCAACGAGGGTCTGTAAAATGAGCGCAGGGATGGGCACATCGCGTACCTCAGGTTCCACTTCCAACTCAATCCTAAGTCGTTCGCCAAACCTGATTTTCTCAATGTCCAGGTAGGTGGAAACCAGCTCCATTTCACTGCTCAATTTGACAAAATTCTCGCTGGAAGTTTTTAGCGTGTATCGAAAAATAAAGGCGAGTTTCTCGACAGCTTCTTCCGCCAAGTCTGGAGAATCGTGGATCAGTGCCGAGATGGTGTTGAGGGTATTGAATAAGAAATGTGGATTGATCTGAGACCTGAGAGCAGTCAGGTTGGCCTGATACGTCTGCTTGAGGAGCTCATTTTCCCGCTGGATAAAGTACAAGGCATTAAGGCTCAAGGAAACCTGCTGGGCAGCACGGGCTATGAGCTCCAAATCCTCCAGGTTATACACCCCGCGCCTTTTTCGCCCCATGAGGACCAGGCCACCTCCTGGTTCATGGTTCAGGGGAAATACCAATGAATAGGGCTGGTTAAGGGCGAAATTTTCCAGGGAACCTGAAAACTGGAAGGGAGATAACTCTTTGCTCTTGCTCCAGAACGTATGACGCTCTTCCATGTCATAAAGAATCTCTTTCCACTCTCCAGTGAGTTCAGCCATTTCTGAAATGCGAAGTGCTTGAGGCTGGAAGTAATCCCCGAGGGTTACCTGAAATTCGTCCAATAGTTTGGTTGGAGAAGTGAATTGGGGAATTCGGGTAAGGAAGGCATTGAAGACTTCGCGTTTTTTACGCTGGGAAGTAATGAAGTATTCCTCGAGCTGTTTTTCTCGGTTCTTGTAAAGTCCTCTCATGAGTGCCATACTGACCATGAGCACGACGACCTCAAGGAAATTTCTGTAGGCATTTTCCGGGGATAGTAAGCCGAAAAGCTGGCGAATAATCCCATACAGGAATAGCGAAAGGGCAAAAAAGATCAGGTACTGGATACTTTTGGTGAGCACCACGCTCACTTTTCCAAAGCGCAATTGGCTGTATGCGGCATTCAGCAAGGGAACGGGCAGTAAGCCCAATAGCACAAGAAACCAAGTTTCTTTTGGAAGCACCGCTTCACTGGCTGGTAACCAGAAAAATATCCCTGATGTGGCAGCAGCCACAAATGCCAATCCGCCTAGCCATAGCCGCTGGCGACTTCTTTTCGGAAGCTTAGTTCTGAATACCAATAAAGAAACAGCCAGATACCAGCAAAAAAGGTGAAGGGTAAAGCCTTCCATGTGGGCAGTGACTTGCGAGTACCCGCCAGCTCCCCAAAGGAGCGTATAGTTGATCCAAGTATGGACACAAGCAGCCACTACCCCCGGTATAAGTAGCCATCGATACAGCTGCTGGATACGCAGCCACGCGAACGTACCCACATATGCGAACAAGCAAATAGGGAAAAGTAATGCGTACAACCGTTCAACCACTAGTTGATCACCTTCGACAATAAGGTATCCCAGTCGACCAAATTGGAGGCCAAACACTAAACAGGCGAGTAGTACCACAAACAAGAGAGACATCAACCTCCGTCCCCCCGAACGAATAAAGGGAAATAGAATCAGCAGGATCAACACGGAAACCAGGGTCCCCACGCCAGAGAACCAAAGGTGTACCCGCCATAAAACGGGAGATTCCTGAAAGGCATAGGAAAGCCTGAATCCGTTAAGGACCCGTATGTTCTCGATTTGAAAAATCCCATTGGCAGGATTGGGGCGTTCCACCTGATACAGCAGCATGCGCCCGGGTGCAACAGATGCTGATACCTTGTCGACCATTTCCTCCGAATACATTTCCGTGTAGTCTATCTTCCGGAGACGGTCTCCTGGTTGGATTTTTTCAGGGGGAAACTTACGGTACTCCTGCAAGGGGTGTATGTGAAATGCTTCCAGGACTCCTTCGGTCGGTTGCCACTTGATTCGGTCATCTCCCGAAATGACCAGAGAGTGTTCCTCTATTAATGCTGCCCTTTCCTGATAAGTATTGAAATAGAGTGCTATGCCAAAGATCCATAGGACTTGGCCAATTAATAAAATCCAGAAGCGAAGAGATAGCGAACTTTCAGGCGGGTAGGACATGCGAATGCAGTATACCTGAATCTATAACAAAAACAGAAATCCCCAAAAAAGAAAAAAGCCAGGGGACTCTAGCACTCCGTGCGAATCGACCCTAGCCCTTGCTCTTGTAATTCCAGGATATTATCCCGTTGCAATTCCAATTTGCAAAACAAATGCCGTTTTTGAAGGGAGGGAAGATTAAATGGTAAATCTAAGGGCATGAATGGTAAAAATTGATGCATGAACTGTGATTAAGGGTGGTAAATTGTAATAAAATATAGGAATTTTCTTTTGTATATTTTATGTATAAATGTCTGGTTTTCAAACGATTGATATTTATAAAAATAGAATATCCAGTCAATTTTATAG
>JBCDIQ010000126.1:0-13768 GCA_039024295.1 Bacteroidota bacterium
ACGCCCGTCAACACCTAATTTACATTGCGATCCAGCTCACTGACGGCACCTTTGTTGTCGGTTCTTATGAACGGGGGGTTTGTAAGTTCGACAAATAAGGTTTTATGATCAGGACCATCGACAGGATGGACGGTCTTTTTAACAAGACTGTATTAAGCCTATTCGAAGACCAAACAGGAAACTTGTGGGCGGGCCTTGACCAGGGAATCTCTTACCTGGAAATCAATTCTCCCTTCACCCAAATTGATGGAAATCACAACCTGCAGGGTACTCCTTATACCTCAGCGTTTTGGAAAGGGAAGCTTTACTTGGGCACAACAAATGGCGTTTTTCAAACCGACCAAGAGAGCCTCTTTGAGCCCCTCGGTCATCCCAGGTTTGATCTCTTACCTGAGGCCAAAGGGCAGGCATATAAATTACAGGTGATTGACAACCAGCTCTTATTGGCGCATCACAGAGGGGGGTTTGTGATCAAAGACAACCATGCAACTCCTTTAGGAGGAAGTGAAGGGTCCTGGATGTTCCTTGAGCTTAAGGCGTTTCCAGGCTATATGGTTGGAGGTACCTATACCGGGTTGGATTTATTCAAAAAGGATAATAGGGGAACATGGAAATACATCCGCAGTTTTCCATCCTTTACTGAGTCCTCTCGTTACCTGGAACAAGACAAAGCAGGGAACCTATGGGTGGCTCATGGAAACAAAGGCGCATTCAAAGTAACCTTCTCCCCTGACCTCACCAGCATACAGGAAGTAAAACAATATGGTGCTGAGGATGGCTTCCCTTCGAATATTTTCGTGGATGTCCATAGGGTCGGTCAAAAACTGGTATTCACAGCGGAAAAAGGATGTTATCAATACAATCCTGATACCGACCGCTTTGAGCCACATGAATTGCTCAATGAAATATTTAGTGCCGATGTATATGTGCGCAAACTGGTAGAAGACCCAAAAGGGAATGTCTGGTACCAGGCAGAGGAGGAGTTTGGCGTATTGATGGTTCAGGACGAAGGGCTAAAAAAGCACCTAAAGCGGGTGAGTGTCCAGAAGCTAAGTGGCAGGCTCCTCCCTGGCTATGAACACATTAACCCCAATATTTTTAAGGGGGTGCTGGTAGGTACTCAAGAGGGATTCGTTTACTTCAATCCCACTGATTATCCCAACCCAAAGTCCCAGTTCAAATCCTTGATCAGATCTGTGGAAGCCATTGGGGAGTCTGATAGCCTCCTGATCGCTGGCACTTCTGGCCAATCAGGGAAGGACCCCTACAAGGTCCCCAATTATTTCAATGCATTTCGGTTCAAGTTCGCTGCTCCTTTCTATGAAGATGTAGACAAGATGCAGTTCAGCTATATGCTGGAAGGGTTTGACCAGGGTTGGTCTGAGTGGCGCAATGTTTTCCAAAAAGAATATACCAACCTTCCTTCTGGGACCTACACTTTCATGGTTAAAGCCAAAAATATTTACCAGCAGGAAAGTCAGATTGGGAAGTTTACCTTTTCTGTATCTCAACCTTGGTATAAAGGAAGAGGTACTGCATTGGGGGTATTTTTCACCTTGGTTTTGGGCATCTTTTTCTTTTTCCTGAGTAAAAATAGGGTATTGGAAAAGGAAAAGAAACTTCTCCAAATGGAACAGGAAAAAAGCATACGAAAACAAGAGGCAGTTCTGTATAAACAAAAGGCTCAATCAGAACGCGAGATTATGGCCCTGAAGAATGAGAAACTTCAGTCTGAGATTGCGCATAAAACGAAAGAGCTCACTTCATCTGCCATGCACCTGGTGCAGAAAGGGGAAGTTCTCCTGAAAATTAAGCAGGAACTGGAAAAGGTTCGAGGCGAACTCTCTGGCCCCACGAAAGGGCGGATGACCCGGCTGATCAAAACCATCGATGACGACATCAAGTTTGATAAGAACTGGGAAAAATTTGAATACCACTTCGATTCGGTCCATGAGAATTTCCTCAAGTTGCTCCGTGAGCAGTATCCCAACCTCACGCCGAAAGACCAAAAGATGTGTGCCTACCTGCGGATGAACCTTTCCACCAAAGAAATTGCTCCCCTCATGAACATTTCTGTTCGTGGCGTAGAGATCAGCAGGTACAGACTGAGAAAAAAACTCGACCTCGACACAGGCACCAACCTTGTCGAATTTTTGCAACAACTTAAACCTAAAAATCCTGATTCATGAATGTGATGAAAACCTTAATGCTGTCATTGCTGCTAGTGCCGCTGATGGCAGTCGCCCAACAACAACCCATCAAGGTTGAGATTCGGCAAGAGACCAATGGAAAATGGCAATTGTACCGTGGTGGCCAGCCCTATTACATCAAAGGAGTAGGCGGTCAAGTATACCTGGACAGAGCTGTAGAATATGGCGCAAACTCAGTGCGCACCTGGGGGGTAAATGATGCCGTCAAAGTCTTGGATGAAGCACACGAAAAGGGCCTGTCTGTTCTTTTTGGCCTGTGGGTAGGTCAAGAACGGCAGGGATTTGATTATAATGATGGAAAAGCGGTAAAAGCTCAGTTGGCTCGCTTTACGGAGGTGGTGCGTAAATACAAAGACCATCCTGCGGTATTGATGTGGGGCATTGGGAATGAGAATGACCTGTTCTACAGTGATCTGAGGGTTTGGGATGCCATTAATGACATCGCCAAAATGATTCACGAAGAAGATCCCAACCACCCCACTATGCACGTGACTGCAGGTATTGACGTAGCAGAAATTCAGCTGATCCGCGAACGGGCACCTCATATTGACATCATGGGCTTCAATACCTACGGAGACATTCTTGGGCTTGATCAGCAGATTCGCTCTTACGGATGGGAAGGTGCCTACCTCATCTCAGAATGGGGTCCAACCGGCCACTGGGAAGTACCCAAAACCGAATGGGGTGCGCCCATAGAGCAGACCAGCACCGAAAAGGCTGCAAGTTTCAAACAGCGCTACGAAGAGATGATCGCCTATGACAGTGAGAAGTGCATTGGTTCCTACGCATTTATTTGGGGGAATAAGCAAGAAACCACGCCAACCTGGTATGGAATCTTCACTTCACAGGGAGACGAATCCGAGATCAGTGATATGCTGCAAAAATTGTGGTCAGGAAGGTTTCCCGAGAACCGCGCCCCCAGCATCAGCTCTTTGAAAATTGATGGAAAGGCTGCCATTGAAAATGCCTATGTCATCCCCAATGGCAAGCATACGATCGTTGCTGATGTGACAGACGCCGACGGGGATGACCTTACCTATGAGTGGGTAATCCTGAAATCTGAGTTTGGACTTACTGGCACAGGAGGGGATGCAGAAGTGAAACCGGATGCAGTACCCATTACGCCAATCGGAAACCCCGAAATCGCTACCCGCGATAACCCCCTTGAAAAGTATTCCTTCTTCACCAGAAATACAGGGACCCTGGAATTCAAAGCGCCTAAAAAGACAGGGGCCTACCGCTTCTTTGTGTATGCTTACGATGGGCAAGGCAATGTAGCGACTGGAAATATTCCGTTTTTTGTGCGGTAGTTACAGCTTTCCAAGTTAGGATATGTGATGTTTGATCTTTGGGGATTTTATGGGTCAACCCTTACCATCCTGTATAGCATGTACCTCCGGTCTTCGACCGGAGATGAATACGCCGTTAAGATGACGGCGGTACAGGGTTCGTTGCTCATTCCAATTTTCACAAATCTAGCTTGGATGACTTTGACCAATACCAAATGCTTGTTATCACCAAACGCTATGGCTACCAAACGCTCACAGGGGTTTTGAACCCTGTCAGCGTTAAACTTGAGTTAACCGCTGAATTTGGAGCCAAATTGAGCGGTTAACTACTTTTTTACCTACCTTACCGCTGAATTTCAATTTTTCTGGTATGTCTTCTCTACCTATAATTGGGCGAAAGAAAGACCTCTAAACGCTCACAGGGGTTGAAACCCTATCAGCGTTGGTTTTTCTTACCGATCCAATACCCAAAACGCCTCTTCGTCTATCTTAAACGCTACCACTCCTTCGTATCGGTTGTAAAAGATCGCCCGCTCCCCTCCATTGATGGTCTGATAGACTTCCTGAAAATTTCGATTGTACAGCGTGGTGTCTCCAATGAACAAACTGTGCTGCAACACTTCCTCTTTGTGCGCACTAGAAACTACCCCCTGCTGCTCCGAAGCTAGGATGCTAATATCACCGTAATAGTTCCCCAACAACCCGCTGTAGACATTTAGATCGTCATAAATAGCAATATCATCCAGATTGGGGGCGTCCTCGAAAAAGGTACTCAGCGCACAATAGAAAGCCGGACCGCCTGAAGCGTCAATAAACGATATTTCTGCTATTTGGGTCTTATAGTAATCTGCCTGAACGTCCAAAAATCCCTCCTCACATTGTACACGGACTTGCATGTTCACCTCTTTTTCTTCCCAACCTGTTAAAGATCTCAGCTGGTGCATCATACTGTCTTGGTCGATAAAAACCAAGGTTTCAGTTCCAGTATAAGGAACCATTTCACGAGAAACGGGTGCTAAGTCGATTTCTCCTAGCTTCGTACTAGGCCCACATTCACATCCAATTACCAGAACCAAGCTAAGCGTAGTGAATAATAGTCTTTCAAACAGCATTACCTTTTTTCTTAATGACGCTTCTATTTTGAAACGGGCTGCAAGTACTCTTTGCCCTATTCTCAAATTCTAGCTAAAAGATTAAACAAAGAATTGTACCGATCGGTATATTTTTATACATTTGCCACTGAACCTTAAACCATGGCTCCAAGTAAAGCAGACAAAACCCGCGAATTTATCCTGGAAACCGTTGCCCCGGTTTTCAACCAGCAGGGGTATGTGGCCACCAGCTTTGGGGTACTGGAAAAAGCAACTGGCCTCTCCAAAGGAGCGATGTATGGTAACTTTAAAAACAAGGAGGCGTTGGCGCTAGCGGCGTTTAATTACTCCATCAAGAAAATCATGCGTCCCCTGAATGAGAAGGTCCGCCAGGAGACCAGTGGGCTGGCAAAATTGCGTGTGATGGTGACTTATTACCGTACATATTATGAGGATTACATGAAGGATGCAGGTGGTTGCGCGGTGCTCAATGTTGGGGTCGATGCCCATTACCACCATCCGGCGTTATTTAAACGTACCCAGGAAATCATTCACAAATTGGAGCAGGGTATTTGCAACATGATTGAGCAAGCTAAGGCGGAAAAAAGCTTGCGGCCTGACTTGGACAGTCAGCGACTGGCAAAATTGGTCTATTCCATGATAGAAGGTGCCGTTTTTATGGTCTCGACCACCCAAAACCCAGACTACCTCCCCAACATGATGGACCATATTGATGAAATGATTACCCGTGACTGGATGGCCTGATTTTTTTTATGCATAAATATACCAATCGGTATATTTATAAAGTTCTTTGTCGACAATCCGTAAAAATTTTTATCCATTTACATACCGATCGGTATATTTTATAATTCATTATTTAACATGAAAATCGCACAATCTCTTATCAAATTTGGCTTCAGCAGCCTATCATTGATTGCTCCTGGACCAGCAGGAAAATTGGCAACAAAACTCTTCCAATACACGGGAAGTAAACGATTAAGAAGCCATGAGACCCCTTTATTATCGGAAGCAAGGACCTACCATATTGCACAAGGAGATAATCAAATTCCTGTGTATGAAATGGGTCCAGAAAATGGCAAACTGGTAGTTTTGGTTCATGGATGGGCTTCCTGGGCAGGCAGTATGCTAGGCATTGGCCGGGTTTTATCAAAGCTCGGGTACCGGGTGATCAGTTTCGACCTGCCAGGACATGGACAATCCCCCGAAAATTTTTCAAACCTATTCAAGATTTCTCGTCGGATTACAGCAGTACTTGAGGAAATCAATCCGCAGGAACCTTTCTCAATGATCTCACATTCTTTAGGCTCTGCGGGGGTTGCACATGCCTTACGAAATACTTCGTATCAGGTAAACCAACTGATTTACCTCACTTCACCTGATTCATTTGTGCCCATTTTTTCTCAATTCGCCCAAACCATTGGCTTGAACAAGCCGGCTTACCGGGCATATTTAGCAAGGGTCAGCCAAATTCTGAACGAAGACGCAGCATCCATGCGGGTTTCCGATTTCACCTCCCATATTACCTATGAGCAGCTCATTTTGATCCATAGCCAGGATGACACGGTAATCCCTTTTCGTACCACCAAAGGGTTCTTGGCAGAATTACCTGACACCCGGTTATTCGCCTTGTCTGGTGTTGGCCATTACCGAATGCTCTGGTCTGAAGAGGTCTTGAACATCTTGAGTGGATTATTTTCTAAGGAACCAATAGAGGCCTAGTGCTTTAGTCGATGGCTCCCCGGAATAAATCTTGCCATATGCGTGGGAAGGCACGGATTAGCTGCCTCCTCTCCTACCCTGCAACCTTCATTTGGGCAGGCGTATTCTTCTCAATAAAGGTAAAATAAAGGGTCATCCCCATCGAAGAGGCAAGGTATATCTCCACCCAGATACTTCCACGTGGAAAAAGTTGGTCAAGGGTAAACCACCCTTCGAACATAACGAGCATGGCTGCTCCAGCGATCAATTTCACCGCCTCGAATGGAACTGCTAGTACATGCCTGTCCAGCAACGTGGTATAGGCAAAGATGGAAAGGTACAGGAATATTCCATAGATCAGCAGGTGAACATACGCTGCCTCGGCCAACATTTCAATGAGGTGAAACTGCATCAGGGTATGCACGGTGAGTTGAATCATCGCCCATAGGATCAGGGCCTTGCTTGCAGGAGGGTTGTACTTCACTTGATCTTCCGCCCGCGTAATTACCTCAATGGGATAGGCCTCTGCCACATCCGCAGGCCGCCATCCCGTGGGCTTTACCCAGATAAGTAATTTATCTTTCCAGGACTGGGTCCGCCAGGCATCCTTTATCAGTTGCCAAAGGTGCATAAAATTGATCAGGAAAGGGTTCCAGGTTTTGACCGCCTTTTTTACGCCATATACAGGAGGCACATCTGCTAATTCCTCCTGGAAAGTTCCGAACCATTTGTCCCAAAAAATGAAAATGGCTGCATAGTTCTTGTCGATGTATTCCGGGTTGATTGCGTGGTGCACCCGGTGGTGAGAAGGCGTTACAATGATGTGCTCTAGCACCCCCATCCGGCCAATTAGCTGGGTATGGTACCAGAACTGGGCAAAAAGGTGCAGGGGAGCCATGATGGCAATGACCTTGGGAGGCACGCCCAGCACTGCCAATGGCAGGTACAAAAAGAAAAAGATCCCAAAGATTCCCGAAATAGACTGCCTCAGGGCTGCGGCCAGGTTAAATTCTTCGCTGCTGTGATGTATGATGTGCCTGTTCCACAACAAATTGAACTCATGGTTCCACCGATGTGACCAGTAAGCGGCAAAATCTATCCCTGAGAACGCAATGACATACAACCACCAACTGGTATCCAGTTCCAGCAGGGCCAGATGCTGATAAGACCACTCATAGGAGACAATCACTACGGTAAGCTTGAGGATATCCTTTATTGTATTGGTCAGCCCCGAACTCAGGCTGGAAACGGTATCAATGGCACGATGGACCGGCTTTTTCATCAGAACTCCGGCAATCCATTCAATAATGATAAACGATACAAAAAATAAGATGCCAATCTGTAGCATCGATGCGTACGTATCCATAAGCCCCTTTTTGTGTTTATTGCAACCTGGCCAGCAACGTCCGAAGGTTGTTACAACGTTTAGCCTGTGTACCTTCTAGCATTATAACATACAAAAATTCTCTTGTCCTCCCTAAAGCGAATTTCCATAAGCAGCCTTTCTCATTTCAGTCTACTCAAGAAATTTAATGCTTATTTTACATCAAAAATCGCAGGGCTTTGTAATTTGCCAAGCCATGAGGTATTCCCATATTTTCTTTTTGTTGTTATTGGGCTCACAGTTGTTAGCCCAGACTCCCAATTTGTACGAAGAACGGGTCACTTCTGCTGGAAATATCGGCACCACCATTTCCAACCTAGGATTGATCGGTAACAGCTTCAGCGGAAGCTTTAACATTGAAGGTAAACCTTCTTGTGAATATCCGGTGGGTTCCGGTATTGAACACATATTTAATGGAGGGTTATGGGTCGGTGGCAATATTGGAGGGGCAAACGGGATTGTCGCGGTAAGTACAGGGGCAGGGGATGATCCCACAGGCTATGCCACGGGAAAGGCAAACTTTGAATTTACCTCCACAACGCCTATCCGGGAGCGATCTTCCTTGTTTGACAGCCCGTTTTTTGACCCCAATGCAGTGTCACACCAGGACTTTGTTTCCACCTTTACCGATTCAGCAATATTTATCCGTACCGGTACGGGGAGGGTTCCTATCCAGGACCATCTAAACCCGATGAAACTGGAAATACAGATGGAAACCTACAATTGGAACTTTTCTTTTTCCAATTTCTTTGTGATCCTCAATTTTACCCTCACCAATGTTAATACCGTTCCAATTGATTCGGTGTACATCGGATATTGGATGAATGACGTAGTGCGCAATGTCAATATCACCCCTCCCGGTGGAACCCCATTTTACAACAAAGGAGGAAATGGCTTCATCGACAGCCTGGGGATGGGATATGGGTATGATGCAGCGGGAGATGTCGGGTTTACCGATAGTTATGTTGGGCTCAAATACCTGGGTTCAGAAAAGGCAGGCAGGTGTGTAGAGCGACCAGATTTTAACGTCTACTATAATACCTGGCAGTTTCGAAATACAGCAGACCCCCGTTATTTTTTCCCGGTAAATGACCTGCAAAAATATGGCAAGATGTCCAATGGGCTGAATTTCCTCGAACCAACCATTTGGAATCAAATCCAACAAGACCTCAAGATCCCAAACAACCGTTCAACCCTGGTTTCTGTCGGCCCTTATGGCATGCTGATGCCAGGAGAGTCGATCCAGGTGGCCTTTGCCATCGTTACGGCCCGCAGGGTGTTTGACGGCAACCCGGTAGAGGCTAATACAGCAGCCCAGCGGGGTAACCTGATTCAGAATGCCGGATGGGCACAGACTGCCTACGATGGAGAAGACCTCAATGGCAACTGTATCCTGGACCCTGGAGAGGACCGAGATGGGAATGCCCGTATCACCCGCTTTATCCTGCCTTCTCCCCCTGATGTACCGCGCACCAAGGTCATTGCCAAAGACAAGCAAATAGAGGTCTACTGGTCTGATAATTCTGAAGCTTCTGTAGACCCGATCTCAAAGCAGCAGGACTTCGAAGGATACCGGATTTACAAAACTGCCCTAGGCTTCGATGTGCAAAATGTCCAGGACGTACTTTCCTCCCTGGAGCTGATCTCTGCCTGGGACAATGAAGGGAATAACATTGCCTTCGAAACGGGCCTGGAAGATATTCGCCTGGCTGAACCCGTCAAGTTTGACGATGACACCGTGACCTACCACTATAGGTATACCTTTGACAACATTACAAATGGATGGCAACATGTAATTGCGCTGACTGCCTTTGACCAGGGTGACCCCATCAATAACCTCCAGTCTTTGGAGTCCGCTCCGCTTGCTAACCTCAAGCGTGTTTTCGCAGGCAAACCGGGCAACGATGGTTTTACCAATGGCGACCCGTTTGCCTACCCAAATCCCTACTATGCAGGGGCCGCTTGGGAAGGCTCCAGCCGTTTCGAAGAAGACCGAAAACTGTATTTCGCCAACCTGCCGCCCCGTTGCGAAATTCGGGTGTACACCCTGGCAGGAGACCTGGTTGACGTGATTCAACATGACGAAGCCACCTATGATGGATCTGATAGCCGCTGGTTCCAGACCTACTCAGATCCTGAAACCGCTGTTTTCTCAGGGGGCGAGCATGCCTGGGACCTCCTGTCGCAAGATACCCAGATTCTGGCCCGTGGACTTTACCTGTTTGTTGTAATTGATAAAGACACAGGCGAAAAGAGAAGGGGAAAATTTGTATTAATTAAATAGTTCACGGTTTTCAGTTCTCAGTTAACAGTATCATGATTGACCATCAAATCCGACTAAAAACTGTTGAGTCCCGAGAATCGGGACGAAATCCCGCAAAGCGGGGAAAACCTAACCAAACAAGCTCTAACCATTTTTTATCTATGAAAAAGTTTTACGTAAGTTGTTTGATGCTGGCACTTATGGTGACAGCCGCTATGGCACAAACCAGCTTGACCATCCGTGATATCCAGACCAAGTCTGCGATGGAACTGGGGAACTGCGACGACTTGTCCCCCTTTGAGGACAGCCTCGTTCGCATCCGCTGTGTGGTAACGACCAAAGGCGGAGAGGTATATTCTGGCAGTGATCGTCGTTGGATCTGGGTACAAGATGGAAATCAGCCATTTTCTGGACTGAACGTCCGTCATCCAGATGGCAATACTGCTACTACTCCTGATGACATTTTGGATCTACTTGAAGGTGATTCCATTGAAATTGTGGGAACGGTTTCCAACTTCAATGGAGAGACCCAAATTGAGCCTACTGGATCAGTCACCTTAATTGGTACTTCTGACACAGTTTCTTCCACCCTGATTACCGTTGGCGACCTCAATGATGATCAACGTAACAATAACCTCGTTGATGGGGAACAATACGAAGGCATGTTTGTGGAACTGCGCGACCTGACCGTAACTGGTGTAGACAACTTTTCCCCTGGCAGATTCAGTTTCGAAGTATCCGGACCTAACGGAAACCGGATCAATATCGGTGACAGGTTCATCGCCCAGCGTACCGGTGCTTTTGGGGGTTCTTTTGTACCCCCAAATGTTGGCGACCGTTTTGATTTCATTAAAGGGGTAGTATCTCATTCCAAGAATGATTGCCCTGGGTCAAATGGCCGTGGATATGAATTGCTTCCTTATAAAAAGTCTCATTATCAGATTGCTGCCGGTTTTGCGTCTCCTCAGGTTTCAGGCTTGACACGTACCCCCGTTACCCCTTCTGGTTCTCAAGATGTGACCATCCAGGCACTGATTCAGGATACTGATGGTACTGTGGACTCCGCAGATTTGTTCTATGCGGTGGGTCAGACCAACAACAACTACATCCGTGTACGCATGACTCAGGTAGCAGGGGGTAGCACCTATGAAGGAACCATTCCAGCTACTGCTTACAGCGATGGAGACTTCGTGAAATATTACCTGGGTGCTTATGACAATGACGGGCTTCGTACCTTTTCTCCGAATGTTCCTTCCGGTGCCTTCGACCCTATCTTCTTTTTTGTTCGGGACAATGGCACCAGGATCTTTGATATCCAGTTCACCCCTTACACCGATGGTAACAGTGGATATGAAGACCTTTCTGTAACTGTTCAAGGGGTGGTTACAGCTTCAGTCGGTGACCTTGGATTCGTTTACATTCAGGAAGAAGGACAATTCCTGGGGTGGACAGGTATTTCTTGTATCCAAAATGCTGGGCTTTCTTCTTTGCAAACAGGCCAGTTGGTAGAGGTAACTGGAGTCGTAGAAGAATTCTTTGGGCTGACCCGTTTAGGAAACATAAGCTCAATCCAAATATTGGATTCCAACAAGACAGTTGCCCCAATTGACCTTGATCCTACCATCATGACCTCGTACGACTTTGCCACCAATGAGCAGTATGAAGGCATGCTGGTCAGGTTTGTTAACCCTATGGGAGGTCCGATTTTCGTGGCTGACAGCAATGCTGACTCTCAGGGAGGTAACAATTTTGGTGAATATCGAATTGGACTGGACGATTTCGATCCGCTTAGCGGAAGCCGTGTACTTACCGGACGCTCTGACAACAATGGGTTCAGCTCGCTGAACGTTGGCTACATCAATGACAGCAGTTGGATCACCAACGCAGGCTTGGTCAATGTACCTGTGTGTATCGTTTCAGATGGTGATACCATGGACAGTGTTACTGGGGTAATGACTTATTCCTTCGGCAACATGAAGCTCCTACCCAGAACGACTGCTGACTATGCTAATTACAGAGGTGCAAACTGTGCCAATGGACTGTTCCCCGTTAGTGTTGAAGACGAACTGGCTGACCGTAAGGTAGAAATCTTCCCGAACCCTGTCCAGGATGAGCTCCACCTCCGTTACAACTTCCCACGTAGCGTACGCGCTGAAGCTAGCCTACGTGACCTCATGGGCCGTAAAGTCCAGCAGGTGACCTTCAAAGGGCAGCAAGGGGAACTCCGATTTGATACACGTGACCTGCCATCAGGCACCTACTTCATGACGGTTTCTACTGAGAATACTTTGCTTGAGCGCAAGCAGATTGTGGTGATTAAGTAAGGTGCACAGCATACAGTTGTCAGTTTTCTATTTGAAATTGGCAATTGTGAACATACAGAACAGGCTTATCTTTTTGGTAAGCCTGTTTTTTTGTGGGTGAAGGGATGGTTTCTGTTGAGCGGGGTATAAAACGCCCGCTCTACGGATGTGTGAACCTGGGTTCACTGTGAAGAGCCGCAGGCAAAACCGACCTGCGTAGCGCAGGGTTTTATACCCTGCCACCCCTAATCGCCCCTGTCTCCCCGATTATGGATACCGCCATGGCGCTACTGCTGAAAAAATGACAATGAGGAGCAAGACCAATTAATCACGCCGATTTCACCGCTCCTGCCCAAGTTTTCATAGAAAAACATGCGCGTTGGCCTCCCCAAACAGCGGGGGCGGCGAAGGACTGCGGGAGGAAGCATTGTTTGGGGTAGATTTTTGCCGACTTTTTATCGATGAAAAAGTCGGACAACCCTACTTTCTTACCACTTCCCTCAAACCACCACCAATAAACTACTGGTAATCAGCATGCTGAAGAAGTTGTCATAAGTACCTTGTAGAGGGGGTCTATCAAATGGATAATCAATCAAAGAACTACCCCTGTCAAGGTTCAGAACCTTGACAGGGTTTTTACATGCACAGCTGCATTCTGAAAAAGTTTATCTCAAAGAGGCCTGCTTAATAGCACCCGGTCCTCACATGACAGAAAACCGGATGCCCAAAGCCTACCCCCTAACACCTAAAAGCCAACACCTAATAGCTATGCCTCTTACCCCCCAACCATGGTCAGCTTGCGGTACTTCACACTCCACCTTCTGTCTTCATGTTTGTTAGAGTGATGGCTGGATATTCCCACCATGACGTGCCCATCGGGTACTGTGTAGTCAAGGGCTTTATCAAAGCTATTGAGGAGGCCCGTTTTTTGAACAGGGCCCCACACCAGCCCAACACCAATGTACCGCTCAGCCTTGATGTCGCCCGCCACTTCCAGGTCTGCGGTGGGGTTAGCCGTACCAATTCCCATTTTACCTACTACTTGCAACCCTCCTTGCGCATGTAAATGAATCTTACGCGAGGCGGTATTTTCCCCAATACCTGTGATGTTCAGGCCAGCGAATTGCCCATTACCTGCGCGGATCGTTCCTGCACGCGGGTCAGCCTCATTGCCATTTCCGACCAGGAGATCTCCAGACACATGTAACCTGGCTTTAGGATCGTTCGTCCCGATGCCCACCCTGGCGTTTTCGTCTGTAGCGAGGTTCAATCCCGAAACGCCAACGTTCAGATTCGTCAGCTGAGACCCATCCCCAATGAATTTAGCGGCTTTTACGTTCCCGACTACTTCCAGCTTCTCAGCAGGCGTGTCGGTCCCGATGCCCACATTTCCCAGGATTTCCAATCCCCCCTGCGCATGAAGGTGGACTTTGCGGGTTTCTGCTCCGCGGCGTCACGCGCGCGGCGCAGCAGCTGAACCTCACGCAATCCGCCGTCTCGATGCAGCTG
>JBCDIQ010000127.1:0-13729 GCA_039024295.1 Bacteroidota bacterium
GAATCATCTCAAAATGATCCGGTACCCTACAGGGATCGACAGGAACCGCCCATTTAAGAAACTCGAATAAAAGGCTCGTTCCTACTTTGAGACTTTGCATGGATTCATCAGGAGCCAAACCCGTTTCAAAAGCACGATATTGCCCCTGCTCAATGAAATCGTGCTGCATCTGTTCGGTAGGGATTCCACCAAAATAAGTGACATATTCGGGGTGAATGCCCAAGATGTATTCTTCAGGATTTGGCAGGTGGGTGAAGCCATAAATCAGTAAAAAGACGGAAACCACAAACCCGGCAAATGGCCCAGCAACCCCAATATCAAAAAATTTGCGAGTGCTGTCTGGAATTTGCTTGAGCTGAATGACGGCTCCCAAAGAACCAATATTCAGCATTAAGGGAATGTAAAGGGGAATGTAGTAAGGGAGGGTTGTTTTTACCCTGTGATGGAGTGCCATGAAGTAATGGCCAAATTCATGCATCGTAAGGAAGGCGAGAAAAGAAACAGAATACGGCAGGCCTAATTCCCATTCATGCAAGGAAAGCATATCGTGACTCTCCAACCAGCCCAACCCAATCCATACCCTTCCAGTTGATAGTTCTGCCCCTACCATCAACGTAGTGATGATGGTAAGCAAAAATAACACTACGTGAAGAGAATATTTACCGATTTTGCTGACCAATAGGAAAAGTTCTTTATATGTAAGTTTCTTAATTTAACCACGATTTTTGGTTTGTGTTCAATTTTTCTGGAAAATCCGTGGGCACATACAACAGGTTTTGTTGTAAATTCGTCTTACCTATCTGATTGAATCTGTGTTTTTTCGCAAGAAACATACCCTGACGTCACTTTCCGACGAAGAACTGGTGGCCCGTTACAAGGCCAAGCAGGACAAAGAGGTGATGGCAGTTTTATTTGAGCGATACACCGATTTGGTATTTTTGGTGGCAATGAAATACCTGAAAGACGAAGCAGAGAGCAAAGACGCTGTTATGCTGGTGTTTGAGAAGTTACTTCGGGACCTGCCCAGGTACGAGGTGCGCAATTTTAAATACTGGTTGCATACGGTGGTAAAAAATCAATGCTTAAGCCTGCTCGAAAAACAGCAGCGTTCCCGACAGCAAGCAGAAAATTTTCGACTGGAGCAAGATGAAGATATGGAATATACGCCTGCTTTTAGTCTTGATGGTGAGCAGGATGGACAAGAGAAGCAGTTAGCGCAGCTGGAGGTAGCCATTTCCATGCTTAAAGCCGAGCAACGTCAATGTGTGGAATTGTTTTATCTTCAGCGTAAGTCCTATAAAGAAGTCGCAGAAATCACCGGTTTTTCGCTTCTACAAGTGAAAAGCTACATTCAGAATGGCAAACGAAACCTTAAAAAACACATGATCGAACTGGGCTAGCCCCTCATATTTTGGCAGAACAACCGTCACATATCGCCCAGCACCTAGCCAATTCCCCGGCTGACACCTTGCAGCAATACCTGCAAGAAAAGCTTACAGTGGATGAAAAGGCTGCATTAGATGAATTGTTGGCTGAAAATCCCCTCTATGCAGATGCATTAGAAGGGCTGAAGGAGTTACCTGAGGCAGAGCAGCTCTCAGCTATCCGTGCCGACCTTCACCGCCGTACCCGTAGGCTGCTAAATCGCCAAAAAGGAGGACGCGATCGGTTCCAGTTTCAGCAATACGCCCTGGCAGCTGTAGCCGTGCTGGTGGTATTGTTCATTGCAGCGACGGTACAGTTCATGGATTTCGGCAAAAAAGACCCTGCCGCCTCTTCCACCATGGCTGAAACGGATTCGGATCTCCGCTTCGAATCTGCCTCACCTGTGCCTGCAGTACCTGCGGACAGCAATTTCATCACCATGAATGTGCCGGAGAAAACTGCACCATCGGTAGCTGATGAAGTATTGCCAGGAACCACAACTGAGACTGCTCCTCCTGCTCCTTCTCCTGCTCGACAACAAGAAGCAACAGGTAAGCCTCCTCGGGAAGTAAGGGTGTACCTAAATGTCCCGAATAAACCTACTCGAAAACTAAATTTACCTCCCGTTGTAAGTTCAACGCCTGCACAAGAGGATGACATGGCTAACGCTGCTGTTGCAGAAACTGATGAAGAGAGGTTCGCAGACGTACAACTAGCTGAGGAGGCTGCCTATACAAGTGACACTGCAATGTCAGTTGGTATTGAGTCAGGCATTGGGCTGTACAGAAAAGGAAATTATACAGGCGCAGTCAAATTACTTGAGCAGAATTCAGGTTCGGATATAGAGTCCCAATTGTACCTGGGACTGTCACACTATCAGTTACAGCAATATCAGATGGCAATTCAAAACCTGATGCCCATTGCCAGTAAAAAAGATACGGCCGCCTGGCACCTGGCAGAATCTTACCGTTTCCTGGGAGATACCCTTTCGGCCCAAAAGTGGTACCGTAAGCTTGCGCGTAAAAAAGGGGCTTATCGCGATGCCGCCAGAAAGCAGCTCTCTCCTTAACAGGCAGTGTTATGATAGATGATAACGGTTCGTACCGCATAGAACTCCCCCAGTTTGAAGGGCCTTTTGACCTCCTGTTATTTTTCATTGAGCGGGACGAGCTGGACATCCACGATATTCCCATTTCTAAGATTACTCAGGACTTTTTGGCCTATATGCAGGCCATGCAAGAGATGAACATCGAGTTGGCCGCAGAATTTATCTTCGTGGCCAGCACGTTGATGCGCATCAAGGCCAAACTGCTGTTGCCAAGGCCTGAACTCAACGAAGCAGGAGAGGAAATTGATCCAAGGGAAGAATTGGTCCGACGTCTGTTGGAGTACAAACGCTACAAATCCGTGCTGGCGGAGCTCTCTGAAATGGAGGGAGAACAAGCTGCCCGTAACCCCAGGGGCTACGCCAAGCAGGAAGAAAAGCTGTTTTTAACCTCTGAATACCCCGAAGAAGAACTCGTGGGCATGGACCTCTACACAATCATGCGAACCTTTAAGCGGATCATGGAACGGCATTCTGCTGAGCTTCGCAGGCCGCGCCATGTCATCAGGAGGTATCCCTACACAGTCGAAGAAGTAAAACTCACCCTGATCAATCGCCTGGATAACCTGGAAAAACCGCTAGATTTTGTAAGCTTCGTGATGGAAGAAAAAGACCGCATTTTTGTGGTGTTCAGTTTCTTGGCAATCCTGGAACTGGTTCAGGTACAACAGATCAGCCTGACAGTAGGAGAAGGATTTAACAACTTCTGGGTGGAGCGGAAGTATTCGGAGGAGGAGTGAGAACTAACTACCACCTTACAACTTCGATTCCCATTATGTTTTTAAAGTGCTTATCCCTAGTCACAACTGTCATTTCATATTTTTTGCCAATTGCTGCAATCCACACATCATTGGTAGGGATAGGTTTACCCCTTCTTCGAAGTTCACTTTTCAGCTCTCCATAAATGAAGGAAGTCTCTGCGTCTAGATACAAAACTTCAGCATCTTGGCAAAACCCTTTAACCTGAATTAAATTTTGTTCTTTTTTCGAAGAATTACTCGCACCAAAGGCTAACTCCCCCACGACGATAAAAGGGATGAATACTTGGTCTTTAAGGACATTTTGGACCAGTTCAACTTCTCCATTAAAAAATGCAATGATAATATTGGTATCCCGTAGATAGGGCTTACCACTCATTTTTATCTACCTTACCAAATTCATCATCAATTGAATGTTGCATTTCGGCAATCGAATCAGAATCAATTGATCCAGCCCATTTAGCCAATTTTCTATCAGAATTATTTTTAGGCATTTTTACCAAAGAAGCGAGATAATTTCTTAGCCTCTTCTGTTCCTCTTTATTCAAAAGGCTGACAAATCTTCATATTTCTATTTCAAGCGTATTCTTCATAAGAAATTCTTTGTATCTCTATTTGCATCAAAATAGGATTTAAATACTTAATCAGCAATACCACCTCAAGGCCTAAACGCCTCATCGGTCAAAAATGCTTCATCTGTCAGAGCCCTCATGAACGCTACCAATGCTTCCTTTTCAAAGTCGGTCAGCTCAATGTTGGTCATAAAAGGGCTTCGGTTTGGGTGAGGATGTCCCTGGGTAGCGTAATGGTCCATGACCTCTTCTAATGTGGCTATACTGCCATCATGCATGTAAGGGCCGGTTTTTTCCACATTTCTTAAGGTTGGCACCTTAAATTTTCCAATATCTGACTCCAGCCCCGTGACGCGCCATCTGCCTTTGTCCTCATAGTCAAGATATAACCCGTTATTTTCGAATAATTCTGTGGTGAAATTGTGCCCATTGTGACAATGGAAGCACTCTCCCCTTTCGCTAAAGAAGACCGCTCTACCGAATTTTTGCTTGTCTGTTAACGCATTCTCATCTCCAGCTTCAAAGCGGTCAATGGGGGCACGGTAGCTGAGCAAAGTCCGTTCAAAACTGGCTATCGCCTTGATAAGCCCATCTAAATCTGGTTCTTTGCCAAAGGCTTCCTGAAATAACTGGGGGTATTCAGGATGGGTACGAAGGGTATCAATTACCGTCCGTAAATCGTGGGCCATCTCAAAGTCAGCCTCAATGGGCACCATGGCTTGCGTTTCCAGGGAAGGATTAGAACCATCCCAAAAAAGGCTTTTAGCATATGCCAAGTTCACCAGTGCCATTGCATTTCTTTCCCCTGGCCGGTTTTCCACTCCCAAACTGATACGCCTGGGGTCAGAGAATCCATTTTCCTGGAAATGGCAAGAACCGCAGCTTATGGTCCCGTCGACCGATAACATGGGGTCAAAAAACAGCTTTTTCCCCAGCTCCACCTTCTCAACTGTTAGCGGATTATCTTCTGGAACAGGCAGCCTCGGAAAATGATCTGGCAGTTCCACCACATAAGGTGTCCCATTATTAAGACCAGCACCAGGATCATCTCTGGTACAGCCTACCAATGCCGTAAGCATTCCAATTAGTACGACAAAAATAAATTTAAGCTTCTGCGGAATCATGTATAACAATCAATCTTAATTGGTGTATCCAAACAGTGCCCCATTTACCAGGTTATCGGTAATTTTTTCTGCCAATTTATACTCATCAGAGCCTTTGGGAGTAGAATGCGTCTGGTTTTGAACCACCATGTTGATGGTATCATTGTCATTGAAAAACAAGCGATTAAAGTCTATTTCGACAAAAAACTGCTTCTCAGTTTCAGTATAAAGGGTAAACGCATGACGAGCATCAGTGAATTCCAGCTCTCGGTAGAGTTCATCTATCCCCGTATGGTACACCAGGCTACCTTGAAAATTCTCACCAAGGTTTGCTTGGGTGGTATCAATTCTTCCGTCAATTGACAAGAATCGGTACCCCGTAAGCCATGACCACCACATCCCCAAATCCGCCAACGGCTCATCCTCCTCAAAATCAGAAGGACGTACGGTCCTGTTCAGTTCAGGAGGCACACCGATGCCAAATTTTACCCCTTTATAATTGCCAGGTTCTACGCCTTCAAAAATGGCAAACGAACCTTCTCCATGATTGACTTTATTTGCAACTCCACCATTTCCCAGGTCAAATAACTCCACGTCTGATAACTTTACTTCGGTATCGTCTTCCTTCACCAGGGTGATGTTCCCCACGTACATTTTCATGTTTTCGATGAAAAACTTCCTGCCATTGATGTTCTGGTAAATAAGCCGGTTCTGGAAGCCTTCGCCTGATACACGTGTAATGAAGTTCAATTCAAATGTACCTTTAGGTTCTGCTACATCATCGTCTCCACCGCATCCGGCAGTAAACAACAGACTGATGAGGACTAGCGGCAAAATCAGGGAATATTTCATGGGAGTTTTCATATTTAATAATTCATATAAAACAACGCTACAGCAGGCATAAGGTTAGCCTCAGATTTGAGGTTTTTTAGGATTTAAAGGTAAACGGTCAGAATTGGTGCATAAAAGAACATATCTCATTGGAAAAGGCTACTTTTGCCACATGAAGGAAACCCTGGAAGCATTTGAGCGACTTAATAATATCGTCAAAGAACTGCGGGTGAAGTGCCCCTGGGATGCAGGGCAGACGAAAGAAAGCATCAGGCACCTGAGCATTGAGGAGGTGTATGAGCTGTCTGATACCATTTTACAAAATGATTACCCAGCGATGAAAGAGGAGTTGGGGGACTTGATGCTGCACCTGATGTTTTATTCCAATATGGCTGAGGAGCAGGGCGAATTTGACCTGAAAGCTGTGTTGGAATCCCAGAGTGAAAAACTCATTCGTCGCCACCCCCATGTGTATGGAAGTGATGACCCGGACTTGGCTGCTCTGGATACCTATGAAAAAGTCATGGGCAACTGGGAGCGCATCAAAGCCCGGGAACGTAAAGGTGCACCCAAACCCAAAATGACCCTGGATGGCGTACCGGAAAGTATGCCATCGCTGATTAAAGCCTACCGCATGCAGCAAAAAGCTGCCAGTGTGGGTTTTGACTGGGAACAGAAAGATGAGGTGTGGGCCAAGGTGAAAGAGGAAATGGCGGAATTTGAAGAAGCCACTTCAAAAGAAGCCCAGATGGATGAGATGGGCGACTTGCTGTTCAGTTTGATTAACTATTGCCGCTTTCTAAAGATTAATCCCGAAGATGCCTTGGAGCAGACCAACCGAAAATTCAAACGCCGATTTGAATTTGTAGAACAACAAGCCATAGCCAGCAACCGGGAAGTAGCCCAACTCACCTTAGATGAAATGGAAGAATTTTGGAAAAAGGCCAAGGCCCTGGAACCTAATTCCTGAAAGCTAAAACCTAATACCCAACACCTACCCATAACCCCTAAATCTACCCCTCCCATGAAAAAAATCGGAATCTTACACGGACGTGAAAACTCTTTTCCCCCTGCACTTGTAGAGCGGGTAAACGCCAAAGGTGTAAAAGGCATCATGGCCGAATCCGTGAGCATTGACAAGGTAGTTCAAGGCGCGTTGAACGAATATGCTGTCATCATCGACCGGATTTCTCAGGATGTTCCTTTCTATCGCGCATACCTAAAAAATGCGGTCATTGGAGGTACAGCTGTCATCAATAACCCCTTTTGGTGGAGTTCAGATGAGAAGTTTTTTAATAATGCTTTGTGTACCCGCATTGACGTACCCGTTCCCAAGACGGTGTTACTGCCTTCTCACCATCGTCCGGATGATACCTCTGCAGACTCTTTTCGCAACCTGAAACTTCCCTTGGATTGGGAGGGCATTTTTGAGTACATCGGTTGGCCCGCCTTTATGAAGCCCCATGCTGGCGGAGGCTGGAAGCATGTGTACAAGCTGGAAAATGAGCAGGAGTTTTTCGATGCCTACCACAAAACGGGGCAATTGGTGATGATGCTCCAGGAAGCGATTGACTTCAATTACTACTTCCGCTGTTATTACCTGGGGGGTGACCGGGTTCACATCATGCCCTATGAGCCGCGTAATCCTTTCCATGAACGATACCTGCGCGACATCCCAGAGTACCCAGAAGGTTTATTGGACTATGTTCATGAATTGGTTCTGAAAATTAACCATGCCCTGGGCTATGAGTTCAATACAGTCGAATTAGCCGTTCGTGATGGCATTCCTTACGCCATTGATTTCTGTAACCCTGCACCGGATGCGGATTTGTTCTCCGTTGGGGAAGCCAACTTCGAGTGGATCGTAGAAAATGCGGCAAATCTGGCTATTGAGCGGGCCCAGGCACAAGAGCCAGGTGAAATCAACCTGAAATGGGGCAGTTTTGTACAGGAATCAGCTGGTGGAATAGCGGAAGCTCCCAAAAAGAAAAAGGGAGGCAAGAAAAAGACGGGCAAGAAGAAAAAGACCAAGGCCGAAACCCTGGCTGCAATTAAAGAGCGGGCAGAAGAAATAAACTTCGACCGAATTGGAAAGGCAAATGCTTCTGAGGCAGATGACCTCAAGTTGATCAGCGGTGTCGGTCCCTTTATCGAGGAAAAACTCAACAGCCTGGGCATCTACACCTTTAAGCAAGTCGCAAAATTCACCGAGGAAGATGAAACCAAGGTAAACGAAGCGATTGAATTTTTCCCGGGCCGGATCAAGCGGGACAAATGGGCTAAGCAGGCAAAGAAGTTGATGAAATAATTTTCATTGGCATCAAAACCAGGACTCCCGGAACACAAGTCCGGGAGTTTATATCTATAGTTCACCAAGTCAGAATTTGTGATCGTTAGAGATTTTACGGGTCAACTCTCATTATCCTGCATAAAATGTACCTCCAGTCTTTGACCGGAGAAGAACACACCGTTCAGATAACGGCAGTAAATGGTTCGTTGCTCATCCTAAATTTTCACAAAACTTGCCTTGGTCGAATAAAGGTCGAAGTGGAAACAGAAGTCGGTGTTGACAATAGCCTGAGAAGTTCATGTCAATTAAAATTGCCACCTGGAGTAACCAGGCGGCAAATGAATAATAATCAGGTAGAAAGGTGGTGGATCATTTAGGCGGTCAGGCCACCATCCAGCACAAATGTGCCGCCTGTGGAATAGCTGGCCTCTTCGCTCAATAGAAAGAAGACCATATTCGCTACTTCTTCCTCCTGTCCATACCTGGAAAGGGGAATTTGTTGTTCATACCCCTGGCGTATCTGTTCAGAATCTGCGCCAAGACCTGATTCCAGACTTTCCATCATTCTGCTGTCGATGGGGCCAGGATGAACGGTGTTAACCCGTATCCCTTTGGCGGAAGCTTCCAGAGCAGCCGTACGCATAATGCCAATGGTGGCATGCTTACTCGTGATGTAAGGGGTCATGCCCGGGGTACCTCGAAGCCCTGCGACCGAAGAAGTGATGACAACGCTTCCACCTTCATTCATACGTTTGAGCACATGTTTCATCCCGAGGACTACCCCATACACATTGACCCTCATTACCTTGTCAAAATCGTCTATGTCTAATTCTGTCAGCGGCGCAACGCTTCCTTCCACACCTGCATTGTTAAAGAAGAAGTCTATCCCCCCAAATTTTTCCAGTGTTGTGATTACGTAGTTTTGAACGTCTGGCTCCTTCGTGACATCTGCGGTGCACCAGGCAACGCGGTCACTGCCTAATTCTGCTGCCTTTGCTGCTAGTGCCTCCTCGTTCAAGTCGACTAGCATCACATTGGCACCAGCCTCGACAAACTTCCGGGCGGTGGCAAATCCAATTTCTCCTGCTGCTCCGGTGATGATGATTGTTTTGTTTTTCATGTGGCTAAATGGTTAAGTTAAAAAAGGGTTGAGGGTGAATAAATTTCGAATACTAAACTATTATTAATCTTCTCGTAATGCTTCTATCAGTTCTTCTTTGGTCATGGTCGAACGACCGTCAATGCCGACTTTTTTAGCCTGCTCGTACAGCTCTTTCTTGGTTCTTTCTTCATAAGGACTCGCTTCCCCTCCTTTTTTACCACTGTCAGGTGTATTGACGATCCTGGCTGCTTTTGACTTGCTATACCCTTTCTCACGCAGTGCTTCGTATTGTTCTTCATTTTTGATTGATGATCTCATTTTGACTATTTATTTTTTATACAAACGTAAGAATCTGTTTTTGGTTACTTTTTGTCCATATTTAGCTAGTTTATGTAAAAAAAATAAACAATTAATATGTTTTTTCGTATGTATTAGAAAAAATAATAAACATGCGTAAACGAAAGAAAGCAGTAATAATCATTGGGGTACTGGTATTCGCACTTGTTGGGTTGAGGATATATCTGCCTCATTGGTTGACGGGGTATATCAACACAACCTTAAATGAAGTTGAAGGGTACACGGGCAGTATTTCAGGAGTAGATATTTCTCTGATCCAAGGATTGTACACCATTCATGATTTGCGCATTGAGCAGGAAACAGGCGACTCACCCGTTCCTTTTATTGCTGCTGATCACCTGGACTTTTCGATAGAATGGAGGGCATTACTCAATGGCAGGGTAGTGGGGGAAATTGATGCGTACAATCCCAATCTGAATTTTGTACTGGAAGATGGAGCTGAGACAGAAAATGCGCAAACAGGAACAGAGGTTGACTGGACAAAACCCATCAAAAAACTGATGCCTTTGACCATCAACAGATTTGGAATAAACGATGGAAAAGTGAGTTACAGAGATTTCAAATCAAATCCTCCGATAGACATTTACATACATCAACTGCAGGCGGAAGCCACCAACCTAAGCAACGTCACAAATGCGCAGAATCCATTGCCCAGTGAACTATCAGCACAAGGTGTTTCTGTTGGCGGCGGTGCATTAGCAATCAAAGGAAGGCTCAATGTGCTCCAGCAAATTCCTGACATGGACTATGAGCTAACATTTGAAGAAGCTGACTTGTCAGCTTTTAACGACCTGGCAAGAGCCTACGCCTTCGTAGATGTGGAGCGGGGAAATTTGTCTATCTATAATGAACTTGCTGTGCAGAACGGCGAAATCCAAGGATATGTCAAACCCGTTATCACGGATCTGAAAATGATCAAACTTTCAGAGGATATTCAACAGCCCGTCCAGATGCTATGGGAAGGAGTTGCAGGGGTGTTGACAGAAATATTTGAGAACCAGCCGCAAGATCAGTTTGCCACCAAGGCACCTTTATCAGGTAACTTAGAAGAAGTTGAAACCCAAGTTTGGCCCACGATTTTCGGAATCGTCAAAAACGCATTTTTCAAGGCAGTTACCCGAAAAGTAGAAGGTTCGGTGGATTTTAACAGCCTTGCTGCAGCGTAAAAGAGAACAGGAAAATCATACCTGTACACTCCGCCGGGTTTTGTACAGAACACCAATATTGACCAGATGCACCACGCCTAAAATCAACATTAAACTACCCAGGCGAATGCTGAGTCGCTCTACCAAGTGCTCAGGTCCCAAAACCTCACTACCTGTATTCATGGTAAAAGTGATATACCCAATGTTCAGGAGATAAAAGCCCATCAACAGCAGTCGGTTAACGCTATCTGCAAGAATTTCTTTTTGCCGGAATATCTCAATCAAAAAGGGACGACCATTTTTAAACAGGCTGTGACCCACGATCATGGTGATCGCAACACTAACAGGCAGGTAAATCGTGTAGAAAATGAGGGTATAACTCATGACAGGAGGGTTAAGGTTTTCTTTCTTTCAATTTATACTGAAAGTTTTGAACTATGGTTTCGCATAGTGTTATTTTTTTATGAAAAATTGGTAAAGCCCTCACAAACTGGCAGTTGTTACGTATACTTGTTCATCAGATTGATAGAATTTTGGTCTTCCGAAGGAAACATTCCCAAATCTATATATGATTGTGCGTTCATTTGTAGATATTTGGAAGGCGAAACCCTGGCAAACTGATATCTACCATTCATTCTGCTTATCGATATGCAAATTAAACTGACGATTTTTGACTTAGTGGGCACGACGGTGTATGACGACGGATTTGTTAAACATACATTGTTCGATACCCTCCGTGACCACGGGGTTTTTGTGGGTTGGGAGTCCATAGGCCGGGTAATGGGGTTGGCAAGCCCTCAGGCCATAGAACGCCTCACAGAGCTTAGGCTGGGTTCTGACAAGGAGTTTGAGAAGGCCAAGATGGAAGAGATTTATCAGGACTTCTTGAGCCGGATGAAGCATTTCTACCTGAGCGATCCCCAAGTATGTGAGATTGAAGGAACAACTGAACTGTTTCAGCACCTTCGGGAGTCCGGCATTAAAATTGGCGTCGAAACGGGCCTTGACCGCCAGGTGACGGATGCGATCCTGAATCGCCTGGGCTGGTACGACAAAATTGACTTTAGTGTATCTTCGGATGACGTGAAACTTGGTCGCCCTTCTCCGGACATGATTTTCAAAGCCATGGAAATGGCAGGGATTTCTGATCCCCTTGAAGTCATGAAGGTCGGTGATACCATTTATGACATCATTCAAGGAAATGCGGCTGGCTGTGGCATTGTGGTGGGGGTTACAACAGGCTCTTATTTACGCGAAGAGTTAGCAGTATATAACTGTACCCGCATTTTGGAGAGCCTGACTGAGCTTCCCGCCCAGCTCAACAGCGGAAAACTGGTCCTGGAGGCATAAATCCGAGGATTTCTCGCAAGTTGTCCCCTGTTTTCCCATCTGATTGCGCTTTATATTTGTGGCCATTCAAATATGAACCTATGCGCAACTCGATTTTTGGGATGATTTTTTGTTTCCTTATTCCAGTTTTGGTGAAGGGACAAGATCATCCAGTAACTCTTTATGCAGAATCTATAAACGGAGCCGAGATGAAGGCTCATTTGTCCTTTCTGGCAGACGATTTACTGGAAGGCAGGGAAACAGGTGAACGGGGACAGCACCTTGCGGGGCAATACATTGCAGCCCAGTTTGCCAAGTTCGGACTTGACCCGGGGGTTCCCGAGCCCCTCTCCTACCACATGCCTTATTACCTGATCAATCGAAAAATTGAATCATTGAATATGGTACTTGGGAGAAAGACTTACGAGTTTCGTCGGAATTTTTTCACGTTTGGCGCATATGGAACTCCATCAGAATTAAATGGAGATTTTGTTTTTGCCGGATATGGGCTGAAAGGAGATGGATACGACAACCTTAGTGGCCTGGACCTTTCAGGAAAGATAGCCTTGATCTTTTCCGGCGGCCCTGGTTCAGATGGAACTCAGCCCCTCAGGGTTCAGGTGCAGGAGTGGTTCGAACGCGCCAAAAACCTCAAAGCAGCAGGTGCCACGGGCGCATTTGTGATGCTACCGGATACTATTTATGATAAACTGGCACCTTATGCCCGGAAAAGGAGCGTACTCACTGCATCCGACCAACAGGGGAAGTTTCCCTATTTCTACCTATCGGAAGGCATGGCCACAGATCTGTTGAAATATGCTAAAACCACGCCTGAAAAACTCAAATCAGAGCTTTCAGTTTCTCCCAAGCCTACCGCCCTCAGCTTTCGCAAGCTTAAATTTGATTATCAGGCTGACATTACCCAAAAGGATGTGGAAGCCTCCAATGTGTTGGGGTACCTTGAAGGGACAGATAAAAAGGAAGAGTTGTTGGTAATTACGGCCCACTACGACCACTTGGGCAAAAAGAAGAACAAAGTTTACAACGGCGCTGATGATGACGGCTCGGGAACCTCTGCCCTACTGGAACTTGCAGAAGCTTTTTCACTTGCAGCTAAAGCAGGTACGCGTCCACGGAGAAGTATCCTGTTTATGGCAGTTTCAGGCGAAGAAAAAGGGCTGCTCGGTTCTGCCTATTATACCGATAACCCCATTTATCCCCTTGAGAATACCGTTTCGAACCTAAACATTGACATGATCGGTAGAATAGACAAAGAGTATGAGGGAACGAAAGATTCTGTGAATTATGTGTATGTGATTGGCTCCGATAAACTCAGCACCGAGCTTCATCAACTCAGTGAAGCAGCCAATGAGCAGCATTCCGGGCTGATTCTTGATTATCGGTACAATGATGAGGACGACCCCAACCGCTATTACTATCGATCAGACCATTACAATTTTGCCAAAAATAAAATTCCGGTGATCTTCTATTTCACCGGTGTTCACAAAGACTACCATCGTCCAACTGATACCCTGGAAAAGCTGCATTATGGCAAGATGCAACGAATCACTCGATTGGTTTTTCACACCGCCTGGGAGATCGCAAATCGCGATAGCCGCCCAGCAGTCAATGTGGAGCAACGAGAAGGGGACTAAACAAGGTAATCCGTTTGTTAAGGTGAGGTGTGTCTCGTATTTTTGCACCAGGCACAC
>JBCDIQ010000128.1:0-13723 GCA_039024295.1 Bacteroidota bacterium
CGAATCTTCTATACCTACAGGTTGAGAAAAAGAGATATCTAAGCCTAAAAATTCTGGGGGCTTATCGTGAAAAAGAAGCCTACCCTGTACTTCTTTAGCTTCATAGGCCATATCAGAAAGCTTAACCATGGATTCATATCGCTTTTGGGCCTCACCTAAAGTAATCTTATGCGTACTAGCCCATGCTTTATGAGCAGATCGATGTAATAAAACAGAAACGTCAATAGAAGGAGACAAAAAAGATCCATCCAAAATGCTATCTAAGCAAACCGATAAAATTGATTGTGCCAAACAGGTGAAATCTTGGTCCTTACACTGGCACAATAGGAGGATTAAAGCCTGAGGGTGATCTCCTCTTACCAGCCGAAAGGAGCAAATCGTATTTGGGGGTAAAAGCTGACTGATCTCTTTTTCTATTCCTTCTTCGAAAAATCTAAACTCGAAAAGTTGTTGTAGTCTATGAGAAACTGAGGCAGATACGTTGAGTACTGGGTGCCACTCGGAATTGAGTTGGTCATTTGAAAGTGAAACATGTCCCACATGTACTTTTTCGACGGATAATATGGCAGCCTCAAAAACAGAGCTAATCTTGGCAGTGATTTTAGGTGGAGAGTGATCAGATAAAAATCCCATTCCTGCGATATATTATGTTTCGTATTTGGGTTTTCCTTTTAAGATTGCGGTCTTTAAGAGGGGAACTACTTTTTCAATCGCCTCTTCTAACGAATCGGTCTTGACAAGACAACCTGCGGCCAAAATGTGTCCTCCTCCTCCTAAAGAATCTGCAACTGTTCCCACATCAAAACCAGGGATGGCCCTTAGGCTTACCTTAATCGCATGCTCGTCTTTTACCTTAAAGAGTGCTGCGATATAACCTTGGTTATCTTTTATCAATTCGTCTACCGCACTGATTCCAAAAGAATCATCAAGTCCTAATTCCTCCCTGTCTTGAGGTGTCTGCCATGACCAAATTACATGGTCTTGCAGTATAGCACGTGCTAAAATTCGCCCCAGAAGTTGGAGGTGACCTGAGGCAACGGTTGTAAATACTCTTTCTATAAGTGCTCTGTAGTCTAGCCCTGTAGCCATTAACACTTGGGTACGTTCAAATGTATGGTGATTCACCCCACCCACTTTAAACATCTGGGTATCAGACATAATCCCTATTATAAGAGCTTTCGCAATCTCTTTATCAATAGGCCAATTGAGGTATTGAAAAAGGTCAAAAAGAGCCTCTGTAGTAGAAACGTACTCGGAATTTACAATGTGGTAATCTCCGTAGTACTCATTGTAGTGGTGGTGATCAATTACCAATAAAGGGGACCTAAGTGGCTTTAACTGATCAATGGCATTACCCAAAACTGATAAATCGTCACTATCTAAAGACACAATAAGATCAGGTCTTTGAGCAACTGGAAAATCGTGGCCCAACTGATCCCATCCCTTTAAAAAATGAAGATTATTAGGAATTTTTCCCTCTACCGCCATATATACCTCCTTGCCTTGATCTAGAAGCGCGTTATACATGGCTAATAAAGCACCAACTGCGTCAGGATCAGGGTTTCTATGTGCCGTAAGAAAAATAGTTTTCGATTTTTCGAGTATTTCTTGGGCATTTTTCCACTCTATTTGAGTAACTGAACTTCTTGTCATAGACGGTTGTTTATGCGGGGATTATACTTAATGAGCTAATCATTTTCATCCGAGAGGAGAGAAAAATTTCTCTATGCCGGACCCATACAATTATTTCAATTTCTGTATTAAAGATCTGTTTAGGACAACTTCAGTTGAACTGAGGAACAAATCGACTATATAACTCTCTTGCCTGATCTAATATTTGCAGATTTTCCTCATGTTTCACTTGATAACCAAGAAAAGACTCTCTAGCAGCTGAAAATATATCCTTTGCAATTGGAGTAGTAAGGAATTTAGAGAGATACTTTTCATCACTTTCGTTTAAGAATTTTTGGAAAGCAGAGTCTAATTGATGGTAATATGGAGTGGGAGCAGGTTCGGAAATTACTTCCCTGGGAAAGGGAGGATATCCTCCGATACTACGTGAGTCAATCGCCATCCGGCCAAACGTCCCACTGAAATCAATATCTCTTTGTCCAAATATTATCCTTTCCACAGAGGTCATAATCATCATACCTGCGCACATTGCACATGGCTCTAAAGTTGTATAGATGGTGTGATTTCTAAGATTATACTTTGATGCAGTATCAATATATTGAGTCATTAGTCGAACCTCTCCATGTTGAGTAGCATTGTTTTGCTTCGTAACGCAATTGAGGGCTGCATAAACAGGAAAACCCTGTGGATCAACTAGAACTGATCCTATATTATAACCTCTCCTTTCGAAACGTGGAACGGAGTCATATTGCCAATCATTCCTGACTATGCTATAGGCGAGCAAAGAAAAAATTTCATCTCGTTCTTTCTGGATTTCGCTATCGTTAGTATAAACTGGAATAGGTGTAGCTTCTTTTGTTTGGGAACCATTTTCTTGTCCCTCATTCCTACATGATTGAAGAGATACTCCTAAAAACAGAAGGGTGATTGTAATCAGATAGTTGGAACTAATGTTCCTTATCAGGAATAATATCATCTTTTGGTCAAAAATAGAAAATTAGGCTAGACGCATCAATATCTCATCTAGGATTATAGCCTCAAAAATTATTGAAAAATTAGTTAAAACGAACTAAATCTGTAAATCTGCAAAAGAGCAATTTGCCAACTTTATAGCATCTTATGGAAAAGCCAAAAAATACTCATTTACGACCTAATCACACGTCTAAATTTTGGTTTGTTTACCTTACTCCCAGTTACCTCTCGGACTCCATGTTGATATATATGACATGGATATCAAAGAATAACGAGTCTGATTTACAATTACCTTCCCACCCTATTTTTACCCCTTCACCCAACAAAGAACCTATGAGAAAAGCCCTTATCGTACTCATTTTTTTATCTGTTGGCAGGATCTGCCACGCCCAGCAAGACACCCTAAGTGCCTTAAACAAATTTGGCAGCAGAATTTTCCTGCCCTCCATAGATGTAGGGTATCAGTTCCCTACCTCTGAGTTGTTAGAAAGCTCCCTCATCGTAAAGACCACCATCGAGTACAGACTTCGTAACAACAACGACTTTTTCATACGATTGAGTTATGATACCTATGGAGCGAGGTATAAACTTGCCGAGTTCAACAATACCACCAATACCATTGAGGGGACCGTTCAGTTTTCCGATGTCCTGCTAGGGCCTGGCTACAGGTTCGGAGATAATGATTATCGGTTGATGGTGGCGTTTATGCCTGGAATTAAGTCTTATGAGTTTCCAACGGCAACCCTGGATGGGCAACGGGTCATTATCAGCCAGGAAAGCCAAATTCTGTTTACCACCTCCTTTTTGACAACATTGGAATTTTACTTTGATCCAAAGTCTGCCCTTACAATCAGCTTTTTTCAAAACCAAGTCTGGGAGGACGTAGATTTCTGGGAAGATGGAAGGGCCGGGTACGGGTTTACAATCGGGTTTATTACGTCGCTTTTATAAGGCTGCCTAAAACATAACTAATGTTGTGAAAAACATAAGGTTATCCATAGTAGCATTGCTGACTCAAGTGATATTTCTCACCGCTTGTTCAAATCGAAAAGACGTTATTTTTAGTGCTTTTGATGAACTCCATTATATCATCCTGTACGAGAAGAAAAGCGAATTTGAACTGCTTTACAATGGCTTCAATACTGCAGAGGGAAACTACATTTTACAGGGTGACACAATAATTTTGACATACGCCCCAAATCAATTCAAAGAGTTTGACGCAAACGAAGTATTGAGTTCAGTTATCCTCATCAAAACAAAAGTAAATCGGGTAACATCTATAGGTGACAAAATGCCTTTTTGTGCGAATATCAAGGTAGACAAGAGGAAAAAGATATCTCAATAAATTTCAACTCCAAAAAGACAACAAACCATGAGTTACATAATGGTAGACATCGAAGCAGATGGCCCTATACCAGGAGACTATTCCATGGTTTCCTTGGGAGCAGTTCTGGTGAAAGAAGGTCTTACCCAAACTTTTTATGGAAAACTGAAGCCTATTTCAAACAATTTTCTTCCCGAGGCCCTAAAGGTGTCGGACCTGACCCGAGAAGAAACCCTTGCATTTGATGATCCGCAGGAAGTAATGGCTGCTTTTGAAAACTGGATACAACAACATTCCAAGGGAAGGCCCCTTTTTGTCAGTGATAATAATGGCTTTGATTGGATGTTTGTGTGCTGGTACTTTCACCATTTCTTAAAAAGGAACCCATTTGGCTTTTCCTCCCAAAACCTGGGCAGCATGTACAAAGGATTGGTAAAAGACAACTTTAAAAGCTTCAAGCACCTCAGAAAAACCAAACACACCCACCACCCGGTAGATGATGCCAAAGGAAATGCAGAGGCATTGCTGACCATGAAACAGGAGTTGGGTTTGAAGATTCGGTTGGATTGATCAGAACCAATTCTCCCAAAGCATTTCTTTCCCCTCAAAAAAAAGCTTCCCGGGGATACCGGGAAGCGCACAATCACAAAATACTAAAACGGGTAATACGGTAACTTTTCTGCTGGAGAGTCTTAGCGGATCAATGTGATAGACCCACTGAGTTTGTAGGGTTTACCATTGTACCCTACACCTTCAACGGTGTACACATACACCCCTTCTGGCGCAGGCTGACCTTTATGGGTACCATCCCATCCTTCAGTCATACTGTCAGATTCGTAGATTTTACGTCCCCAGCGGCTGTAGATGCTGATGCGGAAATTGTCAATGAATATTCCCTGAATGAGGAATTTATCATTCACGCCATCATCATTCGGCGTAAAGGCGTTAGGCGCATGCATATCGGATAGAACTGGGATACACACTTCGTTGGAACGACTGATCTGGTTATTGCCAGATAGCTCATGTGCAGTTATCCGATAGCAATAACTGGGCTGATCCAGATCGGTCACTTCATCGATGTAGGAGGTAATCGGAGCCTGAATGATGTCCACCAATACCCATGCATTGGCACGCTCATCAAACACTTCGATCTCATAGTACTCCACATCAAACCGCCACTTCTCATAAGGGGTCCAATCCAGGTTGGTACGTCCATCAGATTGATCGATGTCAAGGAGAATGCTCTTGGCTATTCCGGTTTGCTCACTGAAGTTGTCACAGCTGTCCTGGGCAGAAACGCGATAACTATAAGAAGTCGTCATCACATCTACGTTGAGGTCAGTAAACTTCCGGCTGTCACCAGGAATTCTGCCAATGGTCGTCCAGGTAGCCCCAGGAATGTCCTCTTGTTTCTCAATCAGAATTACTGCTGTACCTCTCGGGAACGGTTTCCATTCCACGAGGACCTCCTCATTATTTTCTACGGTTGCCCGCAGCATTTCAGAGCCGCCAGCTTCACCCGTGTACCAGTTCTGAGCCGTACTGGTATCACTCCATGAGAATTGGAGGGGTCCCTGACCGATTGCCTTCACTCGGTAAGAGTAGGAATCGAAGCAGCCTGGAGCTGAATCCTTATAGGCAGTCTGGTTGCCAGGTACAATCGCCAGGAGGTTGGTCACCAATGGATTGTAGGAATTCACCTCATGAATCTCATAGGCTTCCACTTCCCATCCCCGATATGCATTCCACTGCAACAACATCTCGCGCGGCAAAGAAGTGGTTTCCAGGTTGATGGTACAATGAGGTGGCACTTCGGCCAGATCAATTTGAGTTCCACAACTGTTTTCCACCACCACTTTGTAGCAGTAAGAGTTGTCACGTGTATTCAGGTTACGGTCTACATATACCGTATCAGAGATGAAGCTTCCACTGTAAATTTCTGTCCACAGGTTAGCACCGGTAGGCTCTTCACGGTAAATCACGTATCGACCGAAATCCAGTTCACGGTAGGTGGTGTACCTGATTTCAACCGCTGTATTGCTCACCACTGTTGCATGATGCACGGTCAATGGTCCAGGAGCTACATCGTCAATGATGTCTACAATTCCTGTCTGTGTAACCGTATCGGTACAACCAATGGAATCGGTTACCACCAAGGTTACATCATACATGCCACTTTCTGGGTAGGTAAATACGACTGGGTTCCCATTACCAGTTAACCCTCTTCCAAAGTTCCATGACCATGCTACGATGTTTCGACCTGGGTCAACATCTCCGGTAAAGGTCACATCTCTTGGCGCACAACCTGGTTCGAAGTCAACGGTAAAGTTGGCCTGTGGACGCGAAAGGTTGATCAAATCCGGCCGTGTCAAGGTATCGGTACATCCGTTTGCATCCCCTACAATCAAGCTCACAGTGTAAGACCTGTTTTCCATGTAGGTATGCTTCGGAAACTGAGCAGTGGAACCGTTTCCGTCTCCAAAGTCCCAAGTCCAAGTGGTCGGAACAGGGAAACTCATATCAGTGAAACTGATTTCAACTGGTGCACAACTCAAGGTATCAGAGACCCGAAAGTTGGCAGTAGGGTTCGGGTACACAACCACTGTTCTGGTTGAAGTATCTCGGCAGCCATTGTTGTCAAATACCACCAGGCTTACATCATATGTTCCTGCCTGGGTAAAGGTCTTGACAAACACCTGACCGGTGGTATCACGCTGTCCATTCACGGTCCATTGCCAGAAGTTGATTCCAGCAGCAGCTGTACTCCGATCGGCCATCACGGTACTTACAGGCGCACAACCAACCGAATCGCTCATGTTGAAGTCTGAATTTGGACGCTCAAAAATGCGAACAACTCCAGGGCGTGTCAAGGTATCACTACATCCCAGCACATTGGTTACAATCAAGGTGATGTCAAATACACCAGAAGAATTATACTGATGAATAGGGTCTGCCTGATTGGAGGTACTGCCCTCACCAAAGTCCCAGAGGTAGCTCCTAAGCGTGGTATCCAGCACACTGTTGTTCTTGAACTTCACATCAGAACCCCAGCAAGCCGTACCAATGGTTACGTCAAATGCTGCGATCGGATGACTCAGACGGATGTAATTTGGACGAACCAAGGTATCAGCGCATCCATACTGGTCCCAAACCACCAGACTTACTGTGTACACCCCATCTTGTGAATACAAGTGAACAGGATTTTGTACCGTGTCCGTATTGCCATCGCCGAAGTTCCAGAGCCACCTACTGATGGTTTTGGAAGAGGAGGAAGAATCTGTGAACTGAATGCTAATTGGCGCACAACTTACGGTGTCGCTTGCAACAAAGTTTGCCACTGGTCTTGCAACTCCTTCCACACTCACAACACTGGTGTCCGCACAGCCATTAGCATCTGTTGTAATGAGGGTCACAGCGTAAACACCAGGAGTTGTGTACAAGTGATTGGTAAACTGGGCGGTATCTGTGGCACCATCACCAAAGTTCCAATTCCAACTGGCAATTGCACTGGTGCCCGGACGACTCTGGTCTCGAAAGTTCACCCCAAATGGAAGACAACCAAGGCTGTTGTCAGGCTGGAATGCCGCAACGGGAGGTCCGTGTACAATAATGGTGTCAGTCTTTACCTCTGTATCACTACAGCCCAGAATATCAACAACAGATAAGGTCACGGTGTAAGTACCTGGATTCTGGTAGGTGTGAGTGGGGTTCAGCACACTATCAATGGTACCATCTCCAAAGTCCCATCTCCAGCTTACTAAGGTAGTATCTGCAGTGCTTTGGTCTGTGAAATTCACCACATGCCCGGGACAACCATCTGCATCACTCACAGCAAAATCTGCTTTGGGATTCGATAGTTTGATCAGTCCAGGTTTCACAATGGTATCCTGACATCCATTGACATCAGTAACAATCAACTGAATGTTGAAGCTTCCATCTCCAGAATAGGTGTGCACCGGATTCTGCAGTGTAGAAGTGGTGCTGTCACCGAAGTCCCATTCCCAGGCAACAATCGGATAGGGCCCCGTAGACACATCGGAGAAGGTCACAGAAATAGGAGCACAACCCGCAGTATCGATGGTCACAAAATTGGGGTTCGGCAGGTCATAAGCCTCCACCTGATAGGTGCTTGTATCTTTACATCCACGGAAGTCAGTCACAACCAGGGTTGCTGTGTAGACACCCGGAGTCTGGTACGTGTAAGTCGGATTTTGAACCCGAGAAGAGTCTCCTGTTCCAAAACTCCAGTCCCACTGAATAATCGGAGCTGAGTTTCCACGAGAGCTATCCTGGAATGACAGCCCAAATGGGGTACAATCAGCATCACGATCTGGAGCAAACAAGGACACCGGTGGGGTATTTACCACCACTGCTCCTGGTTTCACAATGGTATCGCTACAGCCTAGCACATTTGTTACAATCAGGCTAACGGTATACGTACCTGGGCTCCGGTAACTGTGAACAGGATTTTGGCTATTGACAGTCGTTCCATCACCGAAGTTCCATTCCCAGGCAATCAACGTTGTATCCGGGATTGAGGTATCCAAGAAACTCAAGTCAATGCCCGGACAACTAACAGCTCCAGTTACCTGAAAGTCTGCTTGTGGGTGTGACAAGCGAATGTAGTTTGGACGAATTAACGTATCCGTACATCCGTTGATATCGGATATAATCAACGTAACCGTATAAACGCCATCTTGGGTATAGTCATGCGTTGGGTTCTGCTGATTTGAGGAAGATCCATCTCCAAAATCCCATTGCCAGCTCACAATTGTCGGACCGCTGGTGGAAACGTCTCTGAATACCACGCTTTGCGGTGCGCAGCCAATGGTGTCATTCGAGAAGAAATCAGCAACTGGAATCGGGCTCACCTCAATGGTGGTGAAGGCTGTATCACGGCAACCATTCAAATCTGTCACTTCCAGACTTACCTGATAGGACCCTGCTCCAACAAATGTTTCTGAAGGGTTCTGAACAGTAGAGGAATTTCCGTTGCCAAAGTTCCAATTCCAGGTCGTTATGCTACTGGCATTGCCAATTGAGCTATCAGCAAATGCAACACTCAACGGGCTACATCCTGCCAACACATCTGGGAAGAAACTTGCCGCAGGCGGTGCGACAACCTCTACGACTGCGCTGCGGAATATAGTGTCACCACATCCCAGCACATTTTCTACATACAGGCTCACGTCATAGATGCCAGGACTAGCATAACTGTGTACTGGATTTTGGAGGGATGAAGTACTTCCGTCTCCAAAGGTCCAGCGCCACACTGCAATGGTGGTATCAGGTACAGAAGTATCGGTAAACTGCACCCCAACTCCTGGACACGCCTGTGTGGTAACAGGTGAGAAGTCTGCTAATGGGTGGCTCAAACGAACATAATTGGGACGCTCCAAGGTATCTACACACCCAAATTCATCCGTAACGATAAGGCTCACGTTGAAGAAGCCATTCCCCTGGTACACATGCGTCGGATTCTGAACAGTGGAGGAATCTCCATCTCCGAAGAACCATTTCCATCTTCTGAGAGAATGGGTAGAGGTCGAAGTATCGAAGAAACGCGAGGTATGTACAGCACATCCAACCGTATCATTTGAGAAGAATCCAGCCATTGGAAGCGGCAGCGACTCTACTTCACGATAGGTGGTATCCTGACACCCTAATGCATCTGTCACAATGAGTCGAATCTGGTAACGACCCGCAGTGGTGTAGGTGTGAGAAGGATTCTGAGCGGTAGAGGTGGTACCATCTCCAAAGTCCCACTCCCAGCCTGTCACCGCTATTCCACTTGCAGTAGAATTGTCTTGTACGGTCAGGCTAAATGGTGTACACCCACTGTCAGCAGAAGTGGTGAATTGAGCCATTGGAGGATTCAGGATCTCAATGGTATCCACCTTCGATACCGTATCGCTACAACCGAATAGGTTGGTTACAACCAGGGTCACGGTATAGCTCCCCGGGCTGGTGTAAGCTTGTGTGGGGGATGGACCGGTTCCGGTGGTACCGTTTCCGAAATCCCACTGCCAGTTCACCAGGGTAGTATCCGCCAGGGTACGATCCTGGAAGGTTACCAGGGTAGCCGGGCAGGTCTGTGCCATAGAAGGCTCAAAGTCAGCAACAGGACGCGTCAGGCGGATATAGTCAGCCTTGCTGATGGCGTCCTGACAGCCATTGGCATCCGTTACGACTAACCCTACGGTGAACAAACCATCACGGGTATAGGTGTGCGTTGGGGCAGAACCTACACTGCCATTTCCGTCTCCAAAGTCCCAGTTCCATGCAACTACTGGAGCAGGGCCGCTACTTTGATCACTGAAAGTGGTGGTCAATCCTGCACATCCAAGAGAGTCACTGGCAATGAAATTTGCCACTGGCAACCCGAATGCTTCTACATCCAGGAAGGTCGTATCCGTACAGGTTAATGCGTCTGTGACCACCAGCATCACTCGATAAATACCTGGCGTGGTGTAGGTATGGGTCGGGTTCTGTGCCAATGAGGTATTGCCATCTCCAAAGTCCCAGAACCAGCCGGTAATTGGGGAAGAGGTGAGTCGGGTTGAATCAATGAACTCCGCTGCAAAGGGTACACAATTCGCGGTGTCAACCAGTGCGATTCCAGCCATTGGCGGCTGGTGTACGTCAATGGTGTCTACCTTAGCAATGGTATCGGCACACCCAAACAAGTTCGTCACAATCAACTGTACGGTGTATGAACCTGGATTAGGATAAATATGCTGTGGGTTCTGAACAGAATCCACACCTCCGTCTCCAAAATTCCAGGCCCAACTGATTAAGGTTGTATCGGGAATTGATTGGTCTATAAAGCTGACTGCGGTTCCTGGGCAACTCAACGCATCAGATGAAGTGAAGTTAGCCACAGGATGGCTCAGGCGTATATAATTCGCCCTCGTTGCTGAGTCTACACAGCCGTTGACATCCTCTACCCTCAAGGTCACTGAATATACCCCATCGTTGAGGTAGGTGTGGGTAGGATTCTGGATGGCAGCACCTGTACCGTCTCCAAAGCTCCAGGTCCAATTTGAAATGGAATAATTGGTTTGGGTACGGTCTGTAAACCTCACCGTTTTGTCAGAACATCCCAAAGAATCATCTGCCACCAGGTCCACAATTGGAGGAGTGAAGACTTCAATGATCCGGGTAGTCGTATCAGAACATCCAAGCACATCTGTAGAGATAAGCTGAACCGTATAGGTTCCAGGCGCATTGTACACAATGCCACTGGGATTTGCCAGGGTCGAAGCTTGTCCATTACCAAAATCCCACTGATAGCCTGCAATTGAAACAGTGTTTGGGGTACTGGTATTGGCAAAGTCAACAACAAGTGGAGGGCAGCCAATGAGACGTGAAGGCGTAAAGCTGCCATTCGGTGGCGTCACAATTTGGATACTGCTCGTCCGGGAAATCGTATCGCTACAGCCCAGCACATTTGTCACAATCAGTTGGAGGGGATAATTACCTCCAGTGGTGTACATGTGGGTCGGATTCTGTAAGGTAGAGCTATTGCCATCTCCAAAATCCCACTGCCAGCTTGCCAGGGTTGTATCTGGATTCGTTTGATCAAATAGACTGATAGAAGTACCCGGACAAGTTTGGGTACTGCTAAGCGAGAAGTCTGCCGCAGGACGGGTCAAACGAATGTAAGCAGGACGGGCCATTGAGTCTGTACAACCATTCACATCCGTTACTACCAAGCTAACGGTATAAAGGCCATCTGATTGATAGGTATGGGCAGGATTTTGGGCGGTTGAAGTAGCACCATCTCCAAAATGCCATTGCCAACTCTGAATAGATACCGGACTTTGGCTGCGATCTGTGAAACGGAAGGTCTTAGGGGCACAGCCAATGCTGTCATCTGCGATGAATCCTGCAGTAGGCAATCCGTTAACCGCGATGGTCTGGAAAGCAGTATCACTACATCCCAATACATCAATCGCTACCAATCTCACTGTGTAGGTACCTATGTTTGGATAAGTAATTCCTACCGGATTCGCCAAGGTAGAAGTTTGGCCGTTTCCGAAGTCCCACTGGTAGCCGGAGATTGAGGCCGTATTTGCGGTAGAATTATTCACAAAATCCAGCGTAGCAGGTACACATCCACTCAATGTAGAGGGTGTGAATGCTGGAGTGGGAGCCGAAGGGATGTCTATAAGGCTAGCTTTTTCCAAGGTATCACTACATCCTAAGACATTTGTAACCACTAGACGAACAGTGAATAATCCGCCACTGGTGTAAATGTGGGTTGGGTTCTGCAAGTTGGAAGTATTTCCATCTCCGAAATCCCAGAACCAGGTAGTCAAAGTCGTATCTGGTATACTATTGTCCTGAAAAGTGACCACGGTGCCGGGGCAGGTATAGGTGGTACTTTCACTAAAGTCAGCTACTGGATGGCTCAGACGAATGTAAGCTGGCTTGATCAGGGTATCCTGACAACCATTTACATCTGTTGCAATCAAAGAAACGGTGTAGATACCATTCGCACTGTAGGTATGCGCAGGACTGGCCTGAGTTGAAGTATTGCCATCTCCAAAATCCCATTCCCAAGTCACAATATTGTTGGTGCTTTGGGTTCTGTTAGAGAAGGTAATAGTTTGAGGCGCACAGCCTACAGAGTCATCGGCAACGAAATCTACCGTTGGAAGTGGGAATGCTTCCAGGCTTACAGTTGTGGTATCGCTACAGCCAAACACATCTGAAACGATGAGCTGAGCAGCATAAACGCCTGGTGCTGTATATACATGACCAGATGATGATCCGGCACCAGAGTTGCCATCTCCATAATCCCATACCCAATTTGCCAAAACGCCATCTGTTGGCGTGCTGGCATCCGAGAAGGTTATCCCGAATGGGATACACCCATCGTTATCTGAAACAGCTATTCCAGCTATCGGGCGGTTGTAAATCCTTACAGCTTGAGGGACAATAATGGTATCAGTACAGTTGTTCACATTTGTTACCACCAAGCGGACATCATATCTACCAGGGTTCGTATAACTATGCTGTGGATTTTGTAAGGTAGAGGTATTGCCGTCGCCAAAATCCCATTGCCAGCTAATAAGTGGTACGTCTGGTATAGAGGTATCCGTGAACTGTACCGCCAATCCTGGACAGCCGCTGGTATCACTTTGCGTGAAGTTTGCGTCTGGGTTTGAGAGGATGATGTAATCCGGCTGAATAAGGGTATCAGAACAGCCATGTACGTCCCATACGATTAATTGAACTGTGTAACGCCCATCCGCAGTATAGGTGTGATTAGGATTTTGCAGGTTGGAAGTATTGCCATCGCCAAAATCCCATGCCCATGCTGCAATTGTATATGCGCCCGTACTGACGTCTCGGAAACTGGCCACATGAGGGGCACAACCAGCCGTGTCAGGAGAGAAGAAACCAGCGTTTGGTAGGCTGTAAGCCTCCATCAGCTGGGTCAGGGTATCCCGACAACCGTTTGCATCCGTGGTCACCAATTGTAAGGTGTACTGCCCAATAGCTGTATACGTATGGCTCGGGTTCTGAGCAGTCGAAGTGGTTCCGTCGCCGAAGTCCCACGCCCAAGCAATTACCGATGCAGAGTTACCCGTTGAGAGGTCTTGTGTGGTGAATGCAAATGGGGTACATCCTGCTGTATCTGACAGATTGAATGCCGTTGTTGGTGGTTCATACACCTGAATGAATGCTGGCTGGATCAAGGTATCTGAACAGCCCAGAACATTGGTCACAACCAACTGTACATTGTAGCTACCTGCTGATGCATACTGGTGCGTTGGGTTCTGAGCA
>JBCDIQ010000129.1:0-13719 GCA_039024295.1 Bacteroidota bacterium
ACGATTGAGGATAAGAATGATACAGGCGGCTTGGATGGAGCTGAAAAGCCTACAGGAGAAACCCATAATTGGATAACCGTTTTTAGCCAGTTTTCCTAATTTTTTGACAGCGAAAGGTCAGTATTTAATTCAACTGACCAGTCAGACCCAACAACTACATGAAAAATTAATTGTCCGCTGATAATTAAGACTTGTATATGTTTCCGATTGATGAGGAGTCGCGCCTGGTTTGGCCGGCTCCTTTTGTGTTATAAAATGATTTTCGTTTGGCACTTTGATCGTGAAATAAAGCGCCTTGAATATACCTCTAATCGTCCTCAATTATTCTTAAGGGCGTGTTTTTATGTCTCAGTATTTGTTTTTAAGGTGTTAGATTTTTGTGCAAGGATGCGCATATTCCATACAAAAAAAATTTTTCACCTGTTACATAGATTGAGTATTTAATCTGTAAGTCGCTGAAGGTGCTGATAAATTTGGGTCACAACTAAAAATGTCAAAACGCCTATCATTCGTAGACATGAAAAATAAAAATGCTAATAAACCTGCGGTCAAAACTCAACAACAAGTCAAGACACGTGTAGTTGGAGGGATCGTTGCAGGTATTGTTGCTCTTGCGGGAATTCTTGCTATTACCCAAACCCAACAGACGACTGGGGCACCTTCCTTTGCCAACGTTGCCACCGACGACGCTGGAAATGCAGGCAGTGTGCTGGCTCAAAGTAGCAACAAAGAAGGCGGCTTCGCCTGGGGGGACATCAACAACGATGGGTGCCTGGACCTTGTGGTAAACACCTTTACCAAAAGTCCTGGAACCCGTATTTTCATCTCAGACTGTAACCTGCCCAATCCTACTTATTCCGACCAGACCAGCACCTTATGTTCCAGCTGTGATGACAGCGGCAAAGGACAAAACCAGGAACGAACCACCATGCTGGCCGATATTAACCATGATGGGTATGTGGACCTCATGTATGGTGGGAACGGACTTTTCTATATTCATGCCAATTCGGGTCCGCCAAGCTATAGCTATGGCAGCTATGATTTCAGGATCAATTGGGATATCTCTGGAGGAACCAATTTTGAAGGGGTCGCATTGATTGATTACGACAATGACGGCTGGTTGGACCTCGTTTTCGAAAACCACAATTACGGCATTGATTTATATGAAAACCCCAAGGACGGAAGTGTAAACTTTACGTATAAAGACCCCAACACAGTAGGATTGCCAACCAGTGCTGCGGACGGTGATTACCTCACAGTTGCCGACTATGACAATGATGGAGATGTAGACATCCTCGCCCGTAAACGCAACGCAGAAGATTTTTTCAAAAATAATGGCGATGGCACATTTGCTTCAGGGGTAAACTTGGGTGATGCCAATAATGGGAACAAAGGGGGTGTCCTCTTTGCGGACTTCGACAATGACGGAGACCTGGATGCCTATTGGACAGATTCCGGTACCGATCAGATCTGGCTGAATGAAAATGGAACCCTTACCCAAACCAGTAACGGGGCTACGGGAGAGCCTTGGGCGTCTGCCGGAATTACCCCACCTACCGGGAATGAAGGGTGTGCCGCAGGCGATGTGAACAACGATGGCAAAATCGACCTTTTCATAGGAGCAAGCTCAGGGAGCAGTTATTTATTTATCAACAATACCCCTGATGGTGGCGCACTAAGTTTTACCCAGAATAATTATGGCATCAACCTGAATGGCAATGCAGAGGGCGTATCATTCGGAGATTATGACAACGACGGCGACCTCGATTTATACGTAAACATAGCAAGCGGTGGAAACCAATTGTGGCGAAATGGCCTCAATGACAATAATTACCTGATAGTTGAAGCTCAAAAAGACCTTGGCAGCGGAGTTACGCGTGCAGCACTGGGAGCTAACATTGTCCTGAAGAACTGCCAGGGAGCAGTCCTGAGTGGGATAAGAGATGTGCCCTCCACTTCTGGACAAGGCACAGATGCACCAGACGCGGTACACTTCGGTTTGCCCAATGGCCCTGACCAAACTTACCTCGTGGAAGTATCTTTTGTAACGGAGAATGGAACCCGGGCAATCGTGCAAAAACTGGTAACTCCCAGCCAGCTAACAGACCAAAAAATCGTAATAAAGGATACGGACGAAAGCTTTCTGGCAAATTGTGAAATCTTCACCGATGCGGATAATGATGGCATCACCAACCTCAATGATCGGGATGATGACAATGACGGGATTCCCGATGTACATGAAATATACAAAGGAGACCATGATAATGATGGCATGCCAGATTATGAAGATCCCGAATTTTGTGCAGCCACCTTTGCCCCTCTAGGCTACACCTGTGGAGGAGAGCTGCCAGAGCCTTCTGGTGATTTGGATGGCGATGGAATTCCCAACATGAGTGATTCAGATTTTCCTGGATGCGGTACCCTGGTCAATGGTATTTGCAGCAATTTTGACACTGACAAAGACGGAATTCCTGACCACCTAGACCTGGACAGTGACAACGACGGCATAACCGATTTGGTCGAAGTAGGAGGCGCAGATACTGACGGAGATGGAAGAGCTGACTGCGAAGCATCCAACCAAACCTATACCGTTGCGCTGACGGTAACAGACAACGAGGGATGTACCACTACGCATGCTGGTACTGTGACAGTGGGCAACTCTCCAGCAGCTAGTTTTGACCCCGCAGGTACCACCGGAACTACTTGTGCAGGAGGTAGTACCCCTTGCAGCTGTCAAGGAGATGGCAAATTATTGCTTGATATCTATACAGGAATTTCCGGTAGCAGTGTGAGTGACCTGACAGGCAGTAGCAATTATCCCAACAACCCTACCGCCACTGTAGTAAGGACCATTTTTGAAGGTCCTAAAGATTCACTTGACGGATATGGCTGCCGCCTCCGTGGATGGATTTGTCCGCCAACTTCAGGAAACTATACCTTTTACATTGCCTCTGATGACCATTCTGAATTGTGGCTGAGTACAGACGAGACGAGTGCCAACAAACAAAAGATTGCAGAGGTCAACTCATGGACAGGCTCGCGCCAGTGGGACAAATATTCTTCTCAAACTTCTTCTGCTTTCGCCCTTACTGCCGGACAGACCTACTATGTGGAGGCACTTGTCAAAGATGGAGGGGGAGGGGATAACCTGGCGGTCGGCTGGAAATTACCTGATGGTACCTATGACCGTCCGATTTCGGGAACCTACCTATCTTCTACACAGCCTACTGAAGGCTGCAACGAAGCCCCAACAGCTATAATTTCTGTTACCTCTAACAGTGGAAGTGGGCCATATACTGTGGTATTTTCTGGGAACAATTCCGCTGATCCAGATGGAAGTATTGCCAGCTATGCCTGGGATTTTGGTGACGGATCTACCGGGACAGGAGCTACTCCCAGCCATAGTTACGCCATCACCACCCAGGAAGATACAGATGATGATGGTTGGTGCAATACCTACGATAACATTGGAGGCTCATTTAGTGATGGTACCCCAATGTCCATCCTTGATACTGATGGCGACGGTATTCCTAACCAGCTTGATCTGGACGCAGACAACGATGGAATCCCCGACTTGGTAGAAGCAGGAGGAGAGGATTCAGATGGTGATGGCCGGGTAGACAGTGCTGCCCCCAATGGAGAACTGTCTTCTGATACTGATTTTGATGGGCTTGCAGACAGTGTGGACCCTGACCTGAACAATGACGGTGACACCCATGATCCCGGAGATACGGGATTACCATTGGCCATTACCGGACAAGGCAATAGCAATGGGCTTGCAACAAGTTATCCCGCATTTGACAATGACGCTAGTGGCAGCACACACCCCGTTTCAGTAGATATAGATGGCGACGGAGTCCCTAACTTCTACGACCTTGACAGCGATAACGATGGCATTCCTGATCTGGTTGAGGTTGGCGGAACAGATGTAAATGCAGATGGGAAAGTTGACGCCCTTAGTAATGATAATACCTTCTCAACAGGAAATGATGATGATAAAGATGGCTTTTGGGACAGCTATGACCCAGATGACAATACCACTGATACGGATGAAGCAGAGGTAAACCAACCCTTGATAAAGTCTGTTGCATCTGGAAGTGGGCCTGAGGATGGACACCCTGCATTGGCAGACCTCGAAGGAAAGACTGCTTTGATCGGTGGGGCAAATGTCGATTTTGATGGAGATGGCATCCCTAACTACCTCGACCTTGACAGTGATGACGATGGCATTCTTGACGTGGTTGAAGGTGGATTTGGAACCAATGCTGTAAATGGAATGCTTGCTTCATCAGGTGCCAGTGATAGCAATGGCGACGGCTGGAATGACGATGCTACGGGGGACATTGTAGCATCTGCTGATAACAGCGGTACAGAAATCAGCAATAACACCCTCCCGGATTTTGCTACAGGGGAAGGAAATGTGGATGTTGATGGAGATGGCCTGCCCAATTGGTTGGACCTAGATGCAGACAACGATGGAATTGTGGATAACATTGAAGGGCAGGAAACGTCAGATTTTCAACCTCCCGCTCCAGGTACAGATACCGACTTTGATGGAGTGATGGATACCTATGATAGTAATTCCGATTTTGCTGCAGCAGGAATTTCCCCCGCCTATTTCTCCGATGGGGATGCGACCCCAGATTATCTGGATACGGACACCGACAATGATGGAATTTCTGACTACGATGAAGCTTGGGATGGTCCGGATGGGGATGATACAGCGGATGGTACATTTGCAGGAGCTTGTCTTTCTACTGATGCTGATTTGGATGGGTTGCTGGACTGTTTTGATGCGTTTACTTCAGGAAGTAATGCCAAATCTCCAGTTGGCTTCAATACCCCGCCGAATGATTCGGATGGAAGTAGCAAAATGACCAGCAATGGAGTTCTACCCGGTTCCAATTTTACCCCTGATTTCATTTTCCCTACCAACCCTGGTCAAGGGGTGTACCTCACCCAGCCAGATTGGAGAGATAATGGACTTACTTTTGCAGTTGAATGGCTCAATTTCTCAGCTTATTTAGAGGGCGGGAATGGTATCTTGGAATGGGCAACCGCAACAGAAAACAAAAGCGACTTTTTTGAAATACAACGCTCGGTCAACGGGGAAAACTTTACCCGGATTGGTGAAACAACTGCTACTGGTACCACCTCAGACATAAGCGAGTACACCTTCACAGATACAGATGTAACCAGTCTAGGCCTAAAGCGGATGTTCTATCGATTGAAAGAAGTGGATACCGAAGGCCAAAACAGCTTCTCGAATGTAGTAGAATTGCGCATGGACCAGGGAGCAAATTTATCCCTGATTGCCTATCCAAATCCCACCAGCAACCGGGCTAACATCTCATTTGTAGGGGCAGAACCCCAGGATGTTACCCTGCGAGTGGTAGATTTGAGCGGAAAAGTCCTCATAAACGAGACTTTCAACGAGTTTAGTGGCAAGAAAGAACTCTCCATTGATATCAGCACTTGGTCTGCTGGCTTATACATGGTGCATGTATTTGGAGAGAGCAGCCAGCAGCAAACCAAATTAATGGTGCAGTAGCCTTTGAACCCTACTGGTGAAAATACCCTCTTTGTCAGAATAATGAAAAGGGAAAGGTTGTCTTGGCAGGCATCCTTCCCTTTTTATAACCCCCTATCCCAAGAACCTGACAAGCCACAAGATATAATTGCCTCCATGGTACTTAACCTGCTCATTATAAGTAATTTTTGAGCTGTTTTTGTCGGGAAACATTCCCGCTTTGGCATCTCCTTTGAATATATATCTTCAGACACCTCGTAATTTTTATACCTGTATACTTTGTGAGTTGATAGGTGTCTTTCTCTCCTTTTTTCAGGGGAGTTCCCTTAGCAGCTGATGTAGCTTGCCCCTCCAACCCTGATGTAATTTATATTTCTAACGCCACATGGTGTGTGGGATATGGATGTTCCCAGGCTACCTCATAGGTATTGGGCTTTTTTAGGATTGATGATCAATGCTAACCATGAATAACGTCAACTGAAATGAAACGATTCCTAGCTTTTTTATCTCAGAACATCAGGGTAGTGCTTTTTATACTACCCTTCCTCTTTGCTGCTCCCCAACCCGGAGGTGCTAAGTCCTCCGAATTATGGAACCATACCCAGGTGTCATCTGGTACAGACACTGACGGGGATTTGGTCCCAGACGAATCAGATGTGGATGCCGACAATGACGGCATTCCCAACATCCTGGAAGGTGAATGTTATGGAGCAGACTCCTTGTCCTGGCACGGAGAAACCTGGCATAAAGGATGCCCCATTAATACTTACGTTACCCCAAGTACCCGGGTAACAGTAGGGATTTCGGCAGACATTGATGCACCTGTGGGAGCAATAGATAACCAAATCACTGGGGGAATCCCTGGCGCGTTAAGCACATTTCGAATTAAGCATGATGCGGCTAACTTGAGTGATTCTGCACGTATTTACCTGAAATTCGAGGATGTCTTAAGTGAGCTGAGCTTCTCGATTCTGGACGTGGACGCAGACAACAGCAGCCAATGGCAAGACCGGGTAAGTGTCATTGGGTATAACAACGGAACACAAGTAACCCCTTCCTTAATGGGGGATACCTACAACAGCATTTACAGCCTTGTAGCAGTTGGAAATCAGGAAGTTAGTGACAACCTCACTGGGGCGAATGTAAGGGTGTCATTTGAGAGTGAAGTGGACAGCGTGGTAATTGTTTTTGCCAATGGTCCGCTTGCACCTGTTGATCCTGCCCTCCATGAAATTGCCTTGCATACGCTCTATTTTTCTGTGGATTGTAGCCCCCTGGATACCGATCAGGATGGCATACCTGACTACCTGGACCTTGATGGCGATAACGACGGCATTCCAGATTTGATTGAAGCAGGGGGAATTGACACCAATGGCGATGGCCTGGTCGATAATTTCACAGATGCCAATAATAACGGGCTGACAGATGAATATGATCCATTTGGAACGGGGGCGTTGATATTTCTGCTAGACAGTGATGTAGACGGGGTTCTAAACTTTGTGGATTTGGATTCTGATAATGACGGAATGATGGACATCCTCGAAGCAGGCGGAACAGATTCCAACCATGACGGTCGTGTAGATGGAGCAGTGGGGAGCAATGGATTTGCAAATGCTTTAGATCCTGCAGACGCTGGATCACCCTTAGTTACTTCCCATGCGGATAATTCTCAGGGGTTTGATGCTAATCCCTGGCCGGATTTTGCTGCTGGTAGTGGCACAGGTGACACCGACGGGGATGGTGTTCCCAATTACATTGACCTGGATTCAGACGCAGATGGAGTCGTAGACTTTTTTGAAGCTCAGGCTTCCGGGTGTTTCAAGAAGAGGACCGGAACCATTGATGGCAATGGCGTAGATTTAGCCTGGAAAGAATACCAGAATTGTGCCTCCAATGACGCGCCTTTTGGGGCAGGCACCTATGGAGTTGTTCCCTACAACCATGATGGAGATGCCCAACCAGATTACCTGGACATTGATTCTGATGGAGATGGAATGACGGATAAGGACGAAGCATGGGATGGTCCAGATGCCGATGACCTGGCTGACAATGCATACAGTGGCCTCGGCTTGGTAATTGATGCTGATTTTGACGGGTTAGCGGATGCATTTGATGCGTTTACCTTTGGAGCCAACGCCCAATCACCGATAGGATTCAACATCCCGCCTGCTGATGGGGACGGCCCCAGCTCAATGACCGCAAACGGCGTTTTACCGGCTGTTAACTTTACGCCTGATTTTATTTTTCCGACCAATACCAACGAAGGGGCGGTAGCTACCCAGCCTGACTACCGTGACCTCGTAGCTCCATTTGCTGTGGAGTGGATGGAAGTTCATGTTACCCTAGTAGAAGAAGGTGCCCAATTGGAATGGGCCACTGCTTCGGAAGAAAATAGCTCCCATTTCAAAGTACTGCGATCTCTGGATGGCACAACCTTTACAGCTGTTGGACAGCTTCCTGCAAATGGAACTACACAGGATATCAGTTTATACAGTTTTCTGGATATCGAAGCGGAAGACCTTGGGGCTACCCGTATTTTCTACCAGCTCATTGAAGTAGACTTGGCAGGAGTTGAGAGTCGCTCCAACGTGGTTCAACTCAACCTTCCTGAGAGTAGAGGACTTAACCTGTTGGTATATCCTAATCCTGCATCAGAGCAGGTAAATATCCGATTTACCATGAAGGCAAAAGAAGAAATCAATGTAAAAATCATTGATTTTCATGGAAAGGAAATAGAAAAAGCTACCTATGGAGGCAGTGCAGGAACCATGAGCCATCGTATCTCTGTGGTGGATTGGCAGCCAGGTATGTACCTGGTGAAAGTATCAAGCCCCAATTCCCAGCACTACCAAAAGCTTATTATTCGATAAAGATTCAAGCAGATTGTACAGAGTCCATTCTCCTAAGTCCTCCTGAAAGGGGGGCTTTTTATTTTTTTGGGGTATTTTTCCACCTTAATCTCCTGGTTACATAGTTGTGTTAAATTTGCTGTCCAACACATTTCACAAATTTTGCTCTCATGAAAAAAATCTACTTGCTTATTTTATCTCTATTGGCCTGGGCAGACCTCTCTGCAGTTATCACCATCAATGAGATTTTTGTTAATCCTCCAGGGACTGACGACGACCAAGAATTCTTGGAATTCAGGGAATCTACCAATACCAGTGTAACCATTCCGGCGAACACCTATTTTGTAGTAATTGATGGAGATGGTGGAGCAGCGGGATCAATTGATAAGGTGTTTTTACTAAGCGGATACACAACTGGAACAAATGGCCTTCTGTTACTCAGGGATGCTAACACCGTATTGTCTCCTGCTCCTGATCCAGCTACAAGCGTTCAGGTGTTGGTTAACGCTTTCAATCCAAATATTGAAAATGGGAGTCAGACTTATGCGCTGATCACAGCTACCACAGCTCCACTTGCAGGAACTGACCTAGATATGAATAACGATGGAGTCCTGGATGCAGGTATTCCTGCTGGTTGGACAGTGCTTGAAGCAGTAAGTTATGTTGAATGTCAAGCAAGTTTGGGGGGAGACTGTAATGGGGGTACCGAATACACTTATGCTTTACAGCTGCTTCCGGTAGGGGGAGTAGAATTTCCAAGTGGTCCTTTTACCCCAGACGCTTTAATAAAAGATGCTAGCGGAAATTGGATTGGGTTGGATGTTACCTCTCCTGGCACAACTGGTCCTTACACATATGATCCTACAGAAATCGTAGATGCTGCCGGCAATCCAGTTGGAGGCCTTAATCCTACTACTTTGACTCCCGGTGTATCCACTAATTTTACCCTTCCTGCAGAACTTGGAGGTTTCACCGTTGAAACACAAGATGGTATTTCCGCCTTTCTTTCATGGACCACTCTTTCAGAATCAGGGCCATTGGTGTTCGAAGTCCAGCACCAGCTTGAAGGAAACGACTTCGAGACAATAGGTCAAGTGGATGGAATCGGTTTTCAGGAAGATCGCTCGGTTTCCTATACTTACCGTCATGCAAACCTGGAGCCAGGGCAGCATATGTATCGCTTACGAATCACCGATCTGGATGGAGAAGAAAAATACAGCTCTGTGAAGACCCTGACCATAAATGGTGCTGACAGAATGGTGATGTACCCTACTTTCACACAGGGCCCTGTGACCTTACGACTTACCGCACAAACCACTTCTGTTCAAATCACAGTTGCTACAGCAGATGGCAAAGTTGTTCAGCAGTATGCTCAGCAATATCCCGAATGGGAAAGCATGCTGGACATTTCCGGATTACCTTCCGGAATGTATCAGGTGTGGGTGCGCACACCTGAGCAGCAGGCTCGTTTTCAGGTAGTGAAGCAATAGAAATTAGCCTAAGGCTTCCCTTGCTCCCTCCACTTGCTTTTTAGCATTTCCAATGAAAATCCGGTCATCCACCACGATGACCGGCCTTTTTAGAAAGGTGTATTCTTCCAGGATGTATTTCCGGTAATCATCCTCAGTAAGGTCCATTTCGTTCAACCCCATGCTGCGATACTTCATGGCCCTTCTACTGAACAAAGCTTCGTAGGAGCCAGCTAGTTTGTGCATGTGGTCCAACTGATCTGGCGTAATAGCTTCCGTTTTGATTTCTTGCAGTTCAACGTCTGGACCAGGATTCAATGCAGCAATAATTTTCTTACAGGTATTGCAGGTCCCGAGGTGGTAGATTTTTTTCATGGGGGTATAGGTGAGTTAGGAAGTCGGCTGCAAATAAACAGGATTTCCTCATTAATTCCCCCAAAAAGCAGAAAGGGCCATGCCGGGCTGGGTTTTTTCTTCGGAAAGCAGCTCCTGAAAGTAGGTTTGACGCTCAAAAGGGATATCCAGTGCAATGAAATACGGCAGCAGGTAATATTCATTTGAGTCCAAAGGGCGGGGCTTGTTGCTCCTCTGCACAAGAAACTGACGAAATTCTTGTATTTCCACCTGCATTTCAAATCCCTCTGGCTTATATCGGGGCAAAAAGCGGTATGCCAATCCATGAACCCCAATAAGGGGCAAAACTGCTGGCAGGAAAAAATGTCCAGCGTAGGTTTCTACGTTGTAAATGGTGACAAGCATAAATAACGCTAGCACCACCATCAGCATTAGGGCACCAATGTTTTGAATCTTTATGGCTACATGAATTCCCCATCCGATTGCCACGCTAATGGGAATGAGGAGCAAACAATAGAACGCCCAAATGGAAAATTCACTGCCCGTGAGCAGAAAGCTGGCCAGGAGCAATAGCAGGAGGCTCACCCCCAGCCCAATACAGATTAGCAAGGGCACCCGAAGCAAATACTTCCGATAATTATTTGTCAGGTACTCGCTCATCCGCTCAGCAGCACTTCGGGTAAAACGGTTCCGTTTTTTGCCAACCCCGAGGCGTTCGATCATTTGCCGATTGCTGAAGGAAAGGGCCGCTCGCTCATCTCCGCTGAGCTTCTGCAAGGACCCCATTTTATTCAAAAAAATGCTGAAAGATTTTTCCCGCCACTTGATGCGGTAGCAATCCTTTACCACTGCGCTCATCACGCCTGCCAGCAAGCAGTCTAGGTCAAACCCATGCTTCCATAAGTAGCGGGAGGCCGCTGGCGAAAGTTGATGTGGTGGCTCTTCCCGAGGCAGTCCCGAAGGCTTCCCTGGCTGGTAATATCGCTTAAAAATCCACACGTAATACCCCCCTGCAAGCAGGCTGATTCCAAGGATGGTGAGGACAAATGGGCCGTTAGCAAATCCGGCCAATAAGCGGTCGAGAAGATCCATGTAATAAGAGAATGCAGAATTCTCTAAAAGATACAAAAATCAAAGCAGATTCCTGAAAGCAAATGATTTTTTCCCTAACATCGCTTTAGAATTTAAGAGGAATCCATTCGTGCATTTAAAATGCCTTCCGCTTCCCCCCTTTTCTTCTGATTGTTGCTAACTTGCCCAAAACACCCCTTATGTCCTGTATTCGATCTTTATCGCTTTTTATACCAGGTTTCTTTTTCCTGCTGATTGGCTCGGTTTGGGGCCAGCAAGCAGAACACTTGCCAACCGGCGTCAACTCCATGTATGAGGAACGGGAACCCATCCCAAGCCCGGACGGGAGCTTCCTGTATTTTTGGCGAAGAGAACACCCCGGCAACACCGCTGGTGTCAAAGACCCAGGGGACATTTGGCGGGCAGAAATTCAAGCAGATGGAAGCATACAAAGGGCGATACGGTTAGGAGCACCTGTGAACAGCCCGGGCCACGATTTTATTTGGCAGGTATCAGTAGACAAAGATACCCTCTGGACCCATCAGCTACCGAAAGGGGATCGAAGCCTGGGCATGACCTACACCACGAAGGATACGCGGGGGAATTGGCGAAAACCCAGGCCGTTGGAGATTACCAATCTACGCTACAAAGGCAAGTACAAAGACTTTTTCCTGACCCCACAGGGGCATATCATGCTGCCCAATGTAAGCGAAAACAGCTTTGGGCGTTCTGACCTGTACATTTGTTTCAAGATCAATGACACCACCTGGTCATTGCCGTTGAACATTGGGGCGGATATCAACACGCCAGGCGATGAGGATGCCGGGTTTTTGTTGGCGGATGGTAAAACCCTCTTTTTCAACAGCGATGGCTATTCATTGGATGGACAGCATGAGGTATACATGAGCTATCGGCTGGATGATACCTGGAAAAGGTGGTCCCGCCCCCAACCTGTAGGCCCACCGGTGAATACCCCCGGAAACGATTTTGACTTTTTTGTAGACGCACAAGAAAAATATGCCTACTGGTGCTCAGACCATGAAACCTATGGGAGCAACGATATTTTTCGAATGCCGTTGCAGGCCTGTGAAATAGATGTCTTCCCTGCGGGTGATCATACCTTATGCGAAGGGAAAAAAATCACCCTGGAAGCGGGACTTGCCATTGGAGAAGTAACCTATCAATGGCAAAAGGATGGAGCTGACATCCCTGGTGCCACTTCAAAAAGTTACCAAGTGGCTGAGGCAGGAACCTATCAGGTGGTTCGAACCCGCCCAGGTTGTACGGTTACCTCCTCTCCACAAAAAGTAGAATTCGTTCCTATACCAGATGTGAGTGTGCGGTTGAGCGGCCAGTATTTGTGTAAGGATGATGAAGTAACCCTCCGGGCAGAAGGAGAAAAAGGCCTGACCTATCGTTGGTCGATGAACGGAATGGACGTAGAAAATGGCAACGACAGTGTATTGGTCGTGCGTCAGCCAGGTACCTATCGACTGCTTGTTTCTGACGGAACTTGCCGTGCAGCTTCCAGCGAATACCGCATTGAAAGCCTCGCGGCCCCCATCATTTCACCAGATGCTATTCTCCCTGACCGAACCAAACAACCGCCAGCCTGGCAGTGGAGCGAAGAATTTTTCGCGGGTCGGGACCCGGAGTTGATTTTGCAGGACCTTTCCATCGGACCAAAAGGGACTTCCGCCTGTGTGGGTGTCAAGCCCAATGGAAAGGCATTTATCGAACAAATCATCACCTTTTATCCAAATGGAAAAGAAAAGGCAAGAATGCCCGGTGCTGTGACTACCTCCCCAGGCAAGCGGTTGGTGGATGTGGATGTATATGGGGAAATCGTGGTGAGCAGCTCGGAGGTATATTTGTCAAGATACAGCGCAGGCGGGAAGCGGTATTGGGTCAAGAAAGCCCCTGGTCTCAAAGTGAAGGGGCTGGATACCGATCCTCAGGGATTTATTTACCTTTCAGGAACCTTTGCTGACACAGTGCAGTTGGAAAACCGGGTACTTATCCCAACACAGCGAGGAGGAGGCTTTTTGGCCAAACATGCACCGGATGGGAAGCTCCTGTGGGTGCGGACTTTTTCGGTGGAGGATTCTCCACATGATTTTGGCCACGGGCTTAGGTGTGATGAGGCTGGTAATGTATACCTGGCAGGAGGGTTTGAGTCCATTGCCAATTTTGGTGCTGAGAATATCCTTCGGTCTTCCATTTTGGGGCAAAACTTCTTCTTGGCAAAGTTTCTCTCCGATGGCACCCTCCGATGGGCCCGAAAACCCAATACCGGCAAGTCAAAAATCAGAACTGCTGATCTGTGGGTGGGAAAGAAAGGCGAAATTTTATTGCTGCTGAACCACGAGCTTTTTGTGTTTGACAAATTTGGGCGGAAGCAAAAGAAAGTGGAAGTGGTTGGTACAGCAGAACCACGGATTTTGCG
>JBCDIQ010000130.1:0-13701 GCA_039024295.1 Bacteroidota bacterium
CTTACCCCTTCCTGAATACCTACAGATTAGTCAAGCATCCCAACATGACCTTAGCGCAATGCGCCAAATTTTCCCACAGCTAGCTAACCGGCAATTGTTCCTCGATAAAGCATATTGTGATGAGCCACTAGCTGAAGAATTGTCCAAAGGAGCAAAGGTGGACTTGTTTACTCCAGTCAAGCGCAAAAAGGGACAAGACGACATCGGAGCCGATGGCAGGTTAATTTCTACCTCTGTAAGTCGGGTAAGGCAACCTATTGAGTCTTTGTTCAACTGGATTGACCAAAAAACAGACATCCAATCAGCCTCAAAGGTCAGATCTACCCAAGGACTGATGGTACATGTGTTTGGAAAGCTCGCTGCTGCAATGTTTTTACTCTGTTTCGACCTGTTTAACTAGCGATTCGCATATTTTACCTTTTCTACCGAATCCTACTATTCATTCCACCACATACAAAATCGGCCCCAAGTGCCCACTGGTTTCCAGGTCAGCCACCCTGTTAGTAGCCGGGAGGTACATCCGGCTTACATATCCATCTAAATATAATGCCTGCACGCAGCCTAACTGTGCCAGAAATTCCGAGAACTCATAGAAATTCACCTTTTGCTCTGAGATGGCAAAGATCACCTTGCCGTTGGGTTTCAGGCCAACAGCATTCCGGAAATGCAGGTTGGAGGAGTTGGGCGTGAAAATAGGGTTGATTTGCCCATTCACGAGCATCATGGGGCCTGACTGGGTAGCCGCTTTTACCAGGTTGGGGGCAAGGCCAGCTTGGGCAAAGGCATCTCGTGTCATCAGGAAAGGTTCCCCACTGTTCATTACCCCAAAAACACCATTGGGATTGAGGTAGAAATTCCCCTTTCCTGTTCCCTGATTGAGTGGCATCACCAGTTTGCCATCCTGAATGAGCAATCCCTGGGGCTGTTTGTCGCGCATGTACATGCCGCCGTTCATCGCCATGACCAGGGTTTCTCCCCTGAGTTGGGCCCGATCTTTCAGGTAGGCAAAATCATAGGGTGTAGCCGCACTTTTTCGCGTTGCAATTCGTACATCTGCTTTCTTGGGGTTGAGGGTGCAATAGGCGTAGGTTTTGCCCTGGAATATCTCTCGGCTAGCGGTCAGGCCCTTTGACTTGACAGCTTGCCCAGGTTTTGTGGGCGAAAATCCAGGTGAAGCTATCGCCAGGTCCTGCTGGTGTTGTTCAATGATGCTTTTCAATAATCGCATTCGGTCCATGAGAACGTTATTTCGCTGTCTGATCGAATCTCGTTTATACTCTCGGAGATCCTTTACGGTTCCCCATCTTACCGTACGACCACCCCGCTTTTCACTACATATGCCCCGCTCATCCTGGTATTTGGCTGAACTTGGACTTAGAACAGGAAATGGATCATTGACCACGGAGGGAACAGGAATCTTGTATTCCCGTAGGTATGCTATTTCTTTGTTAAAGACTTCAGTTAGCTCTTTACCTTTCAAAATTGCCTGTTTTTTCTCCTGCAGGATTACTGCTGCCTGCTGCTTAATCTTTTCGCATGCCTGTCCTCTTCCATTTTGGGGAAATAGGAAGGACAAGGGCGTCATCAAACAAATAAAAAGCGAAGATAGGCGCATGAAACAGGATAATGGGAGGTTAGGTTATCGAACAATGGATATAATCGGTCCCAGTCTGTTCCCGGCTTCTATGCTGCCCACTTTCAGGTCGGCAAAATATGCCTGACTGATGGCCCCGTCCAGGTACAGGGCATTTACACAACCCTGCCGAACCATAAAGGAAGTAAGCTCAAAAAAGGTGACAGGTCGCTCAGAGATGGCAAACACCAGTTCATTATCCGGGGTCACCCCAACTGCATTTCGGATATACCGGTTAGGAGAGCCGTCATTAAAATGGGAGTTGATCTCTCCATCTACCAATAGCATCGGACCGGATTGGGTAGCAAACTGAATCTTGACCGAGTCTGTCAGTGTATCGTATGCCTGGGTAGTTACCACATAGGCGGTTCCGCTGGTGTCCAGGGCGAAAATCCCGTTGGGTTGCATGTAGAAGTTGCCGTATCCTTTGGTTGCCGTGTCAATTTTATGTCGGGTTTTACCCTCAATGACCAATAGCCCCTTGGCCAGGTGGTTGGGTTCAAACATGCCTGCATTCATGGCAAACATGAGCGATTTTCCTGACGCTTCCGCTTCAGCTGCAATGGAGGCAAAGGTATGTGTGCCTTTGGGCTTTCGCTTGTTATGAAGCTGGACTGATACTTTTTGGGGATCAAGCGCACAGGCGTAAAAACGATAGCTACGGAAGGAATCCACGTACATATCCATGGTTAAGCGCCTTCTGGCCGTGGCTGTCAGGCGGGCCTGATCTTGATGGAGCTGTTCATTTTCTGCCAGTAATATCTCCCGTACTCGGGTTAGGTAATCGATTTGTTGTCGCAGAACTGAATCTGGAGGTAAGGAGTCTTGGAGGACAGTGGCTACGGAGTCCGTTTGTGTGCTGTCGGCTAGTTGGGCATTGACTAGTTGAGGGAGGAGCGAGGTAAATAAGAGGACTATCCAGGCAAGGCTTCTTTGATTACAGGGGTAGGGATAATTTTGTGTATAGCTGGTTTTAGTTGGTTGGTGGGTAGTTCCTGTAGAGAGTGCAAAAAACAGAGGAGATAGAAGGAAAGCTGGATTGTGGTACTTTTTCAATCGAAAAAAAGTACCTAAAATTCTCCCTCGTAAAGTCAAGGCATGTCTTGACTCTACCCCTCCCGCATTCCATAGCCGCCCCCGATGTTTGGGGAGGCCAACGCGCATTTTTTTCTTAGGAAAGTCCTGTTCTGAAATTGTTCTTGCAAGAACTTTTTGATGCGGTGAATTCGTCATGACATTGCTTATTCAAAAACAGTGATAATAGGGCCTAGGGAACTCCCTGCTTCCAGGGTGCCAATGTTCAGGGCAGGCAGGTACATTTTGCTGATAAAGCCATCCAAATACAGGGCGTGATGACATCCCATGGTCTGGAGGAAGAGTGAAAAATCGAAGAAGGAAGTCTTTTGAAGGGAGATAGCAAAAATCGTGGTGCTGTCATGGGTAATCCCCACCGCATTCCTGATGTGGAGGTTTTGAGAACCATCGGTGAATTTTCCATTGATGGTATCTGCAATGAGCATCATAGGTCCCGACTGGGTGGCGTAAGCAATCGAAGTAGCCTTTGCCAAGGAGTCATACTCAGGGGTGGTTACGACATAGGCTTTCCCAGCTGTGTCCAGGGCAAATACGCCATTTGGCTGAATGTAAAAATTGCCATAGCCTTGGGATTTTTTGATCAGAGGTGCTTTTTCCTCCCCTTCGGTTACCAATAACCCCAACGAACCCCTTTCCTGTGTAAACATGCCCGCATTCATGGCGAATGCCATTTCTTTTCCCGAGGTGTCAGCGATCTGGTCAAGAGAAATGAAGGTGTGAACCCCACTATCTCCCTTGGAATTCCATATCCTGATATCCTCCTGCTCAGCCCTTAACCGATAGGTTGCAAAGGCAATGTTCCGGAAGGTATCCACCTGCGCAGTTTTGGATGCTTGAATTGTTGTGTCGAATTCCACTACTGGCGGTGAGACTGTATCAGCAAAGGTGGTGAGGGAGTTCTCCTCCGAACCCTCAGGTCCACAGCTCTGCCATGCTAAGGCTAGCACAAGCAACACCCTTCCGATTACTGAGATTGACTCCTTCACAAGCTTCTTTTCAAATTAAACCTAAACTCTTTCACCCCACACCCAATACCATTCACATAAAGCCTTATACCTAACCCCTCTTACCTTCTCACTCATAATAATACACCAGCAACTGGGTTGCTTCACTCATCGGAACCGGTGCACTGTAGATTCGTTTTTTTTGGTCATCAAAGGCATCCATGATGTCCCTTGACCCGGTGTCTTGGTTCAGCAGGTAACGAACCCAAAAGCCCTTTTCTTTCAGGGCGATGATTGCTGCCACCGCCGCCTCATATAGTCGGGCGGATGAAATTACATTGAGGACGAGGTGATGTTCCCGTCCGGTGGCATCCATGCAAATGGCGAGTAAACGCCTGGAGGCCTTTTTCCCTTTTGCATTGGGTGACATCTTTAAGCTGTCGGCATAGGAGTAGAGTAATTGTGTCTGAAAAAGAGAAAGCCCTTTTTGCTCAATCACCTTAAGAAACGCCACTCGCTCACTGGTTGAGCGTAAGGTATACCGACCGTTCCATTGGTCCTGACCAATATCGAAAGCTGAAGGTTTTCCCCCGGGCCGAACTGTAACCAGACCATCCATACTGGGTTCCAACGCTCGGTTAAGCACCCTGCCATCATCTGCGCACAACCCCAGCGGGGTATTGTGCTCATAATCTTTTACAAACCCTACCGAAAAACAGCATAATATGCGTTTTCGACCTCTTTTACGCCAGGCGTCATATCGTTTCTTTGCTGCTTGTCCAAAATACTGAGCCTTAACTCGGCGATTTGAAACGTTGAGGTCAAATACTTTGAACTTAACTCCTTCAGCTTTGAGCGTGTAGGTTTGGTAGGCACCTCCGAAATATTTGACAGGCGATTTTTGGGCGAAAAGCTGACCAGAATGATTCCAAAAGCCTGTCCATAAAATGAACAGGAGAATCATGTATATGAAGCTTTCTTTTTTCATCTGAATATAAGTCGCCCTTTCATTTGAAAACCCGCTAACACCTTATGGCTATCACCTAAAGCCTATTAGCTAATACCTATTCCCTCTTAATCCACATAATACACCAGCAGGTTAGTGGCCTGGTTAAGGGAGGTTGATCCAGAATCTATACCATGACCTTGGCCATCATACGCCTTCATGATGTCCTTTCCGCCTGTATCCAGGTTAAAGAGGCCAAAAACTTCAAACCGTTGCTTCTTCAGGTAGCGAACCACCTTGTCGGCAGCAGCATTGAGGTAGCTGCTTTCTGGAAAATTAATCACCAGGTGGACCACGGTATTGCCTTTTTTACAGATGGCCAAAAACCTGCGTTCAGCCTTTTTTCCATGAGTCATTTTGTCTTTGGGGAAGGCATAGCCATAAGATTTGGTGTACATCAATTGGGTTTGGAAAACGGTCGCGCCCTGGTCCCGGGCCCAGTTTAAAAAGCTGGTTCTGTCTTTATAGCTGCGGAGGTCAAAGGTGTATTTGCCACCCTGGGTGACATTTACCTTTTCTTTTTCCAGGTTGATGACCGCAATGCCCCCTTGCTGGGCACCGCCGTTGTAAACGATCACCAGCCCATCCATTTCATTGTCTATCTTTCGGTTTACGATTACTCCATTGTCTACACAAATGCCCAATGGCGGACTGCTAGAGCTCCAGTTTTCTGAAAATGCGCCTGAGCAGTAGAACAGGATATTTTTGCGTTGCTTCCATCGCTGGAATTCACGGTTGGCATTCTGGGCAAAGTACTTGGCTTTTACCTTGCCCTTTTTTCGGCTGAATTGGTACAAGGTGAATTTGCTTTCATCAAATCGAACATCTGTGCGTTGATAAACGCCGCCCAGATAGGATTGGCCCATCAACGACTGGCTGATCGCAATGAGTCCCAATAAAAGTAAGGTAAGAGGTTTAAAGGTAGGGAGCATATAATAAGAGGGTTTAGGAATGAGTGGTCGGTTTACAGTTCTCGGTTTACAGTTAGCAGCGTGTAAACACGGAATTTACTGGAAACTGTAAACCGAAAACTGCGAACTAATATCATCTTCCAAAAGGTATTTTAAAGGTGGCAAAGAGATGGGCAGTTGAGACTCCTTCACGGGTTGCAGACCGGTATACCGAACTCAGCAAGTCATTAGAGCCAACCACCAATACATCGCCCAAAGATAGGAACAATCCAACAGTGGGCGACCAGTCAGCAGGTAAATTTGAGGTTACATCCGGGCCGAACGTCAAAGGAATAAACCAGCTTAATCCTCGCTTTTCCCGACAAAGGGTGGCAATAAACTGGCCATTCCAACCATCTGATGACCAGCGCTGTCCTAGATTGCCCCTTGCCTGAACGCCCCAGCCCTTATCCCCTAATCTCACTTTGGCATGCCCTGTCAGTCGCAAGGGAAGGCTTTCTCTTACACCCTGGTCTGATAATTGGCTTGTCTCAGCCGCTAAATTGGAAAGGGTGTTTTCTACTCCATTAATGCTCCTGAAATCTCCATTGGGATCATAGGTAGTTTCACGTCCAGGAAGGGAATAATTACGCTCTTCAATGTTCCAAAACCTCAGGGAACCAATGTCCATCAGGGCTAATCCAGCTTCAAACACGGGCTCACGGTTGTAATTGTACATTTGGTAGGTGAAGCCTATTTCGCCACTGAACCCCAGGCTGTTTTCAAAGGTGGGATACCTTCGCCTACCGTTCGGATTGGTGGCATCTTCCAGTGTGGGGTTGTAAGCCAAGCTGACAGAGTCTGCACCTATTCGGACGGAGTTGCCGTTGATAAACTCCCATTGGTTTCCTGTAACATTGAGGTCCAGGTAGCCAGCTGCACTGAGAAGTTTAGCCCCAATTCCGACGTGGAAGCGGTTTTTTCCACGCCCAATAGAAATGCCATAGTTGATCCCCAGGGCATCCCACTCTCGTACCTGAATGCGCCAGTCATCCCGCGTAATGCGAGTCCCAGCCATGTCTGTAAACTCACGGGCCGCCCCTTCCACTAAGGTTTGGTTGACCCCGCTGATCTGGACCAGTTCATCTCGTTCCAGCCGAATGGCAATGGCTTGGCGGTTGATGCCGCGTTCTCTTGCATTGGGGTCTGTTTTGATTCGAAACCGAAGGCTCATGATTTGGGCATAGCCTCGGTTTTCCGCGAACCACTCACTGGCATTGCCCGTTGGGTCGAAATCTCCTTCCCTTACGCCGGTCATAAACAGCAAATCTCCGGGATTGGTCACACTGTTCATCACCAATCGGGAAGGGAAGAAATCGTCGTATTCATTGGAGGAAAAAAGGTTGTTCTGTGCCGTCAGGTTTCCTGCCCCCAGTACCAATTCTCCTCTATGAACCGAAGAGACAATAGCTGCTGGATTTTGGCGCATCCCTAGCAGTCCTGCTTTCCAACTGGCTTCATAGCCATGTTGGGCAAACATCTGGGGCATACTCAACAAAAAAAGGGGAAGGAGAAGAGGGAGTAGTGGTTTATTCATACACATCTACCATTGAGGGTCAAACATCAAGTTGCCTGATCTCCCATAAGACGATCAGGTTCCCTCTCTCGATGATTCCTGTGCGGCCGCAGCCGTGTGTTGGGTATATAACTGATTTTGGGGTGGGATAGTGTGTAGATTTTATTGTACCCCCCTAAAAAACATCCTTAAACTCAAAAAAACCCTTCTTCCCTTGCATCCATTCCGCCGCTATCACCGCACCCAGGGCAAAGCCCCTTCGGTTGTACGCATGGTGCTCGATGGTTAGCGAGTCAATGTCCGAGGTGTAGCCCACCCGGTGGCGACCGATGATTTCCCCTGAGCGGATGAATCCCACAGACAGCTCTTCAGGCTGAGGGGGGCGGGTACGAAGATCGGGAGCAATGGATTCCTTGCGGTCCAGTCGGGAAAGTACCTGTTGTGCCAACGTTACTGCGGTGCCACTGGGGCCGTCTGCTTTGTAACGGTGATGCTGTTCCTCCACATAGCAATCATAGTCGGTGTAAGGATTCATGAGTTCGGCGAGGCGTTCATTGAGCTTGAAGAAAAGGTTCACGCCTACGGAAAAGTTAGAACCGAACATGAATGCGGCATTTTTTTCGCTCACAAGCTCGTAGGCTTTGGAGCGTTCGTCGTACCATCCTGTGGTTCCGCTGATGATGGGAACGCCCAAGGTGAGACAGGCTTCCAGGTTGCGCCAGAAGCTGTCCGGATGGGTAAACTCGATGATCGCATCTGTATTTGAAGGAGTTATGGAGGAAAGCTCCTTGTGGTTATCTTGATCTATACGAAAAGAAATTTCGTGTCCACGAGCGGTGGCTTCTTGCTCGATGGCCTTACCCATTTTTCCGTATCCCAGGAGTGCAATTTTTAGCATGAGAACTATGCAAATTATGTAATATCAGTGGAGAATTATGGTCTGAAAATTACGAATTAATCCATATTTTTGATCAATATAATTTAATTAACAACGGTTGATGTCCCGAAGAACTCGAACATACTGGAGCCTTGCTACCCTGTTTACCTTGGTTCTAACCGCATATTTTCACTACCCCCAGGCATTTTCCTGTGATTCGTATGCTGTTAGCTGTAACAAAACTTCAGTTGAGGAAGAGGTGCCTGCATCTTTTAATTTCAACCACCTGCCACTCAGCCAGCAGCCAGTAAGCGTGAAGCCTTTTGAGCAAATGGCCATTCCCTTGAATCTGCCATTCATCAAAGACCAGATTGGGTACCCTAAAATGGCGATTGATGCGGGTATTTCGGGGAAAGTGGTGTTCCGGATTCTGGTGAACGAACGCGGCCAATATGTGCGGCATTTTGTGTTTGAGTCGGATAACCCTGTCTTGCGCCTTGCGTGTGAAGAAAAGCTGCCCTTGATGCGTTTTATTCCCGCAAAACGCTACGGTATGCCAACGAAGTGTTGGATTAATGTACCATTTCATTTTATCTTGGAGCCATAGTATGGGTTCCAGGCATGAAGATCAATTTTTCCTCACATCGTCTTTTTCTCCATCTGATCCTCTTGATTGGAATCAGCTTAGCACTTCTTTCTTGTAAAGATCCCCGAAAAGGTGCGCTATCTGACCAGGAAAAGTCCAAACTGGAAACCCTTGCTGAACAGGGTATTGCTCCTGAGGAAAAGTACCAGCAGATGATCGAATTGTATACCATTCTTTTAGAGGAGGCGTTGAGTAAGGAGACGGATGAGGCTATGCTTCGCCACCTGGAAGATTTTTACGCCAAGAACGAGGCTGCGCTCTGGAATTTAAAAGATCAAATTCGAGGCTGGCAAAAAAGCATGGACCAGGAGGAACGGATGTTTATGTTTATGCGGCTTTCAGCTAAATCGTATACCCAGAAACTGGCTCGGTTGGATCGGTTGTACCATAAGCGTATGAAGCAAGGCAAGCGCTACCAGAATGCGTTTAACAATGTATTTCAGGTGGTGGAGTTCAAGCGGTGAGACATGAAAAAGGGGCTAAAACAGATGCTTATATGCCTAATACTTACACGCAATTGTACATTCAGCTCGTTTTTGCGGTAAAAAATCGAGAAAGTTTGGTTCGATCTGATATTAGGAAGTCTGTCGAAAAGTATATGACGGGTATTGTGCAGAACAAAGGGCATAAGCTGCTGTCGATTTATCGTATGCCGGATCATTGTCATTTGCTAGTTGGATTGGAGCCCAAGTTCGCTATCTCTGATCTGGTTCGTGATATAAAGGCAAATTCCTCTAAGTGGATTAATGAGAATAGAATGACCCCTTACAGATTCTCCTGGCAAGAGGGGTATGGGGGCTTTAGCTATGGAAAAAGTCAGGTGGATGATGTGATTAACTATATATTGAATCAGCCATTGCACCATCAAAAAAGAACCTTCAAAGAAGAGTATTTGGGATTTTTGAAAAAGTTTGAAGTGGAGTATGACGGGCGGTATTTATTTGATTGGCTTGAATAAGGGTAATGTGTCGCCCCTGCCGGGGCTTTTTTTCATCGGTATGGTTTCCTGCCAAGGTATCGCTCCTCCGGAGCGTGTGGCAGGTAGGCTGCTAGGACATATGGCTGATCGAATACGCAAAAGGAGGGATGTCGCCCCAGCCGGGGCTGTTTCATGTGCATGGTTTTTCTACCAAGGTATCGCTCCTCCGGAGCGAAGAGTAGGTAACCTACAGCATGCCTTGGGAATTGAGAACGAGATGTGGGAGTAGTTAAGTTAACGCAGAGGTGGCATTTTAATGTTGTGAAACAATCACTGTCCCCGTCAGGGGTTAAAACCTTGGTATAAAATCTCTGGAGAAGCGGATTGTAGGTAGGTGCCGAGTCGTGCAATTCTCAAGCGAACGCGAGGTAAGCCGAAGGTGGTAAAATTGATTGCCTTGAAGTATGGTAAATGACCACAGCCTAATGCTCCCTGTGTGTAGGTTGTGAAACAACCCCTTGCCCCATCAGGGGCAAAACCTCGGTAGCAATTGCCCATCAGTAGGCACAAAGCTCCGGAGGAGCGATACGTCGACCACCCTGTACACACAACCCTTCTTCCCACCTTGCCAATTCCACCCCCCTGGCGTAACTTCGTACACAATGAACTTCGTCGAAATCCAGCGCCAAGTCAAGAAACAGGAATTTGCTCCGGTCTACTACCTTTATGGGGAGGAAACCTATTTCATTGATAAGTTGGCCCACCAACTGGAACATGGGGTGTTGGATCCCACTGAGGAAGCATTCAACAAAGAAGTCTTCTTCGGACCAGAAACTACGGCAAGCAAGGTGCTTAATGCCTGTCGCAGCTTTCCCATGATGGCAACCCGCCGTCTGGTGATGCTGAAAGAAGGCCAGCGCATGGACAAACGGGAGGTGGAGAAATTGGGCAATTACTTCAAAGCACCAGCACCTACCACGGTTTTTGTGATGCTGTTCAAAGGAAAGAAAGGCTTACTTCCAAGGAAGTTCGAAAAAGTGGTAGCCGAGAAAGGCGGTGTCCTCTTCCATGCCAAGAAAATGTACGAACGGGACGTTCGGAATTGGCTCACTGGATACCTTCAAGACCTGGAAGTAGAGGTAGAATCGGGGATTGCAGATTTGCTCATTGGGAACCTGGGGACCAACCTGAACCTAATTGAAAATGAAATTGGAAAAATGGTGGTGTACCTTCAGGCAACAGGTCAACCAACACTTACCAAGGACTATGTCCATGAGGTAATCGGCATTGACAAAGAATTTAATGTGTTTGAATTGATCAATGCGCTAGGCTTGCGGCAGGCCTCCCGGGCTCATTTGATCATTGACCGATTGACGCAAAATCCCAAAAACAATCCTCCAGTGCTTATTGTAAGCAACCTGTTTCGATATTTTGATAATGTGGCCCGGGTGTATGACCAAAAGCTAAATGATCCCCGTGCCATTCAGCAGTCTCTGAAGGCCAATTGGTTTCAGGCCAACGACTACCTGTCTGGTCGAAAAAACTACAACCTGTCGGCCGTGTACCGGAACCTTGGCTATATTCAACAAGCTGACATGAAAATTAAAGGCATTACCCCAACCTTGATGCCGCCTCAGCACACACTCAAAACTTTGATCTGGCAACTGCTTTCTTAAAGCAGTTAACAGTTTTCTGTTTACAGTTTTCAGTAGGTGGCACCGAGTGCATTACACTGTAAACCGATCACTGAAAACTGACCACTAAAAATCAACAACTAACATCAAAAATATGTCCACGCGAAAACTATTGAACTATGCCGAAGGGAAGTGGGTGGAATCAAAAGGGGAGGGGAAGCCCCTGTTTCATGCCATTACTGGAGATCCCATTGCCTTGGCCAGCAGTGAAGGCTTAGATTTCGGGGCCATGATGGCGTATGGCCGCAAAGTTGGGGGGAAGAAGCTTAGGAAAATGACCTTTCCTGAGCGCGGTCGGATGCTCAAGGCATTGGCCCTTCACCTGCTTAAGCACAAGGAACGCTTTTACGAGGTAAGTGCTGCGACAGGGGCTACCCGCGCAGATTCATGGATCGACATAGAAGGTGGGTTTGGCAATTTGTTTGCTAACGCCAGCCTGCGTCGTCAATTTCCTGACCAGCCCTATTATGTTGATGGCGAATCTGCGATGCTCTCCCGTGAGGGAACCTTTATTGGCCACCATATCATGGTGCCAAAAGAGGGGGTGGCTATCCATATCAACGCGTTTAACTTCCCGGTATGGGGAATGCTCGAAAAAGTGGCCGTTAACTGGCTGGCAGGCGTACCAGCAATTGTCAAACCTGCAACCCTGACTTCCTTTCTGACGGAAGAAGTTGCGAAAGAGATCATCGCTTCGGGGATCTTGCCAGAAGGGGCATTGCAACTGATTTGTGGCTCGGCCCGTGGAATTCTCGATTATGTAGAATCGCAAGATGTGGTGACCTTCACAGGGTCTGCTGATACAGGGCGGATGTTGAAGTCCAATCCTCGTTTGGTACAAGAAGCAGTTCCGTTTAATATGGAAGCGGATTCGCTGAATAGCATCGTCCTTGGGCCGGATGTGACCCCGGACATGCCCGAATTCCAGCAGTTTGTGAAGGAGATTCGAAAAGAAATGACGGTGAAATGCGGCCAAAAATGTACGGCCATTCGCCGGATCATGGTGCCTGAACATTTGGTAGAAGATGTACAGATTGCCTTGGGCCAAGCTTTGTCCAAGACCACGATTGGCGATCCGGCTGTCGATGGCGTTCGGATGGGCGCGTTGGCTGGTAAGGTGCAGGTGGCAGAAGTAACTGAAAAAGTCCGGGAACTTGCCAAGCATTCCGAAATTGTCTTTGGCGATTTGGAAGAGTTTGAAGTGGTAGGTGCGGAAAAGGACAAAGGGGCTTTTATGTCGCCTATCCTGATGCGCAACGATAATCCTTTTGAAAATTCAGCTGTACACGATATTGAGGCTTTCGGTCCAGTAGCGACTATTCTTCCTTTTAAAGATTTGGATGACGCGGTAGAACTGGTGCGCCTCGGAAAAGGGTCTCTATGTTGCAGCATTGCTACGGCCGATAAGGACATTGCCCGTGATTTCGTATTGGGGGCTGCATCTACGCACGGAAGGATTCTGGTACTCAACCGCGAGTGTGCAAAGGAATCTACTGGTCATGGTTCTCCACTTCCTTTATTGGTGCATGGCGGACCTGGGCGAGCAGGTGGAGGAGAGGAAATGGGCGGAAAACGCGGGGTTTTGCATTATATGCAGCGTACGGCGATCCAGGGTTCTCCAACCATGTTAACCCATATCACACAGGTGTACCAGCAAGGCGGGGAACAGCCTGAAGCCAATCCACATCTGTTCCAGCAGCATTTTGAAGAGCTCACCGTTGGGGATACTGTATTTACCCATAAGCGGACCATCACCGAGGCCGACATCATCAACTTTGCCAATGTAAGCTGGGACCATTTCTACGCCCATACGGATGCGACCTCTTTGGACGGTACCATTTTTGAACAGCGGGTGGCACATGGATATTTTATCTTATCTGCTGCTGCGGGCCTATTTGTACATCCTTCGAAAGGGCCGGTATTATTGAACTATGGCCTGGAGGAGTGTCGCTTTGTGAAGCCTGTATATGCTGGGGCCACAATCGGAGTACGGCTTACGGTAAAAGAAAAAGTAGACCAGGAGAAGCGCGAAGAGGAAGAAGTGGCAAAAGGAATTGTCAAATTCTGGGTAGAAGTATTTGACGAGACGGACGAATTGGTGGCTTTAGCGACCATTCTTACCATGGTGAAAAAGCGGGAACAGTAGCATCGTTTACCTGAAAATAACTGGCCGGAGTTCCTTTCATTTGCAAGGGAGACTCCGGCTTTTTAAGCTTTCTGTTGAAATATGAAAAAAATATCATAGATAAATAAAACTAGGTCATAGTTTGTTTTTTGATAGGTAAAAAATTGAAAAACAGCAATTTATCAATAATTAGGCTAGGTGAATTGCGGAAAAGTCACATTTGTATTTGAACTTAAACAGATTGAGTTCCCCTCGGTGCTTTCCTACTTTTGAAATGTCGCTTGAGAGAAGGACAC
>JBCDIQ010000131.1:0-13673 GCA_039024295.1 Bacteroidota bacterium
ATTGTATGAAAAATCCAACGCATCCAGCGATCGCTCCTAGTCAGGCGATGCCGGTTCACCAGATCGAGCGGTTCTCGTACGACAACAAAATCGTACGTGACTTTCTCATCGCTACGGTCTTTTGGGGATTTGCCGGTTTTGCAGTGGGGCTTCTTGCCGCGCTGGAACTGATTTTCCCAAAGCTAACCGATGGTGTTGCATGGCTTTCCTTTGGTCGTATCCGTCCGCTGCACACAAATGCAGCCATTTTCGCATTTGTAGGAAACGGGATATACACAGGTGTATACTACTCCCTCCAACGTTTGTGTAAAACCCGTTTGTACAGCGATGTGCTTAGCAAAATCCACTTCTGGGGATGGCAAGCCATTATTGTTGCTGCATTAGTTACCCTGCCACTCGGTATATCAACCGCAAAGGAATATGCTGAATTGGAATGGCCAATCGACATTGCGATTGCCTTGGTATGGATCGTGTTTGGCATCAACCTGTTCATGACCATTATCAAGCGCCGGGAGCGTCATTTATATGTGGCCATCTGGTTCTACATCGCTACCTGGATCACCGTAACGTTGCTTCACGTAGTGAACAGCATGGAATTACCCGTTTCCATGTTCAAGAGTTATTCAATTTACGCTGGTGTACAGGATGCCTTGATCCAGTGGTGGTACGGACACAATGCGGTAGCATTCTTCCTAACTACTCCTTACCTGGGCTTGATGTACTACTTCGTTCCCAAGGCGGCTAATCGCCCGGTATTCTCCTATCGCCTGTCGATTATTCACTTCTGGGCATTGATTTTCATCTACATCTGGGCAGGTCCTCACCACCTGTTGTATACCTCTTTGCCTGATTGGGCACAGTCTCTCGGTACGGTATTCTCCATTATGCTGATTGCTCCCTCATGGGGCGGTATGCTGAATGGTCTGTTGACATTGCGTGGTGCCTGGGACAAGGTTCGGAATGATCCGGTTCTGAAATTCCTCGTTGTTGCGGTAACTGCTTATGGTATGGCCACGTTCGAAGGCCCGATGCTTTCTATCAAAGGCGTAAACGCCATCAGCCACTTTACGGATTGGACCATTGGTCACGTACACGTAGGTACCCTTGGATGGAACGGCTTTATGACCTTCGGTATGCTGTACTGGCTCGTGCCAAAACTGTATAATACCAAGCTGTACTCCAAGAAGATGGCTAACCAGCACTTCTGGATCGGTACCTTAGGTATGATCGCTTACTGTGTGCCTTTGTATTGGGCAGGATTTACCCAGAGCTTGATGTGGAAAGAATTCACCGAAGACGGATTCTTAGCTTATCCTAACTTCCTGGAAACAGTTGTTCAAATTCTGCCGATGTATGCAATCCGTGCCGTTGGTGGTGCTCTGTACATTGTTGGGTTCCTGATCATGATCTACAACCTGATCAAAACTGCAGGAAAAGGTTCATTGGTTGCCAATGAAGAAGCTGAAGCTGCTCCTTTGGCTAAAGAATACAAAGCGAAGAAGAGCGAGCACTGGCACCATGCCATTGAGCGTCGTCCTGTACAAATGTTAGTCCTTGCACTGGTAGCAGTAGCAATCGGTGGGTTGGTTGAGATTGTACCCACGTTTATGGTGAAGTCTAATATACCACCGATTGAATCTGTTAAGCCATACACACCACTAGAACTCGAAGGTCGTGACCTTTACTTGCGTGAAGGCTGCTACACCTGTCACTCTCAGATGATTCGCCCATTCCGCTCTGAAACTGAGCGATATGGAGAGTACTCCAAAGCGGGCGAGTTTGTATATGATCACCCATTCCAGTGGGGTTCCAAGCGGACCGGGCCAGACTTGCACCGCCTCGGCAATAAGTACCCTGACTCTTGGCACTACCACCACATGCTGGATCCACGGACTATGTCTCCAGGATCTATTATGCCAGCCTATCCTTGGATGATTGATGCACCGCTTGACGTGAGCTTGACACCGAATAAGATTCGGGCCATGCAAATGCTGGGCGTGCCTTATCCTGAAGGATATGATGAGCAAGCACTTGAAGACCTGAACAAGCAGGCGCAAGAAATTGCTGATCGTTTGAAAGAGGCTGAAATTGATGTACTTCCTGACCGTGAGATCGTGGCACTGATTGCCTACCTCCAGCGTTTAGGAACCGATATCAAAGCAGCTCCTCAACCTACTGAATCTGAATAAAAACATGGCAATAAAGGGCAGGGTTTGCCTTGTCCTTCTGCCTTAACCCCAGAATATCATGTATAAAGACGTTTTGCGATCTATACCCGATGCAGGGTTATTCCCGGCCATTGCCATTGTGATCTTCATGCTGTTCTTTGTTGGATTACTTATCTATGTGAGCAAGCTGACCAAGAAAGAGGTGGCACATATGTCGGATATTCCCCTTCAGGATCAACCTGTAAATGTTCGTGTTAACTCACCTTCACCAAACGGAAAAGCCAATTTGTGATGAAAAATAAAGCTAAAAAACTGATAGCTGGACTGGGCATGGGGGTGTTAACCACCACCTTTACCTTTGCGCAGTCCGAAGCCCTCGCGGCGGCTATTCAGCAAGATGAACAGGCCCGTTCTTTCATCTTCTTGCTGATTGTTGTCGCCATAATTATCGCCTTGATGACCCTCGTCCTGGCTGCTACTATGTTTGTACTTGTAAAAGCTCGTGCCAAAGAAGCGCGTGTGGTAGAAGTAGCTGCTGCGAAAGCCGCAGGATTGGAAGTGGTAGAGCCTACTGGACCTCCTGCTTACTCCTGGAAGTGGGTAATGAACAAACTCACAGATTATGTGCCCATTGAGAAGGAAGCAGATATTGACATGGGCCATGAATACGATGGTATTCGAGAGTTGGATAATAACCTCCCACCATGGTGGAAGTACGGCTTCTATGTCTCCATTGTATTCGCCTTTATCTACATGTGGTATTTTCACTTCTCCGACAATGATTGGTCTTCAGTCAAAGAGTGGGAAGCCGAAATGGCACAGGCTGAAGTAGAGCGAGAAGCCTACCTCGCTAAAATGGGTGATATGATCGATGAGACCAATGTGATCATGGCCGATGAGGCGGGTATCGCTGATGGTCAGACCATCTACATGGAAAAATGTGTGGCTTGTCACGGTGCGATGGGAGAAGGCGGTGTAGGTCCTAACCTGACGGATGACTACTGGCTCCACGGTGGTGACATCAAAGAGGTATTCGCTACCATCAAGTATGGGGTGCCCGCCAAAGGGATGATTCCCTGGGAAGCAGAACTGCGCCCACCGCAACTTCAGGCTGTAGCGAGCTACATCAAGACCCTGTATGGAACCAATCCTCCAAATGCAAAAGAGCCTCAAGGCGAGCTATATGCGCCTGAAGGTGAAGGAGGAGGTGAGGAAGCCGCCCCAGCAGATTCCACAGCTGCACCAGCTGACGAAACCGTAGCCATGGCGCAATAGCGCGCAACGGATGTATATAAAGAAGGGGCAGGCTCCTGCCTGTCCCTCTTTCTTTTACCTAAACCTAAACCCGTACTAGACCGATTAGCAACCGAACACTAAACCACAAAATGCCAATCCTATGGCTATTCCAACCAAAGATCCCAAAGCGACAAAACCAAATGGGCGCGGGATCAACTCAAACGGAAAAAGTAAAACGCAGCGTCAGTTTGTTGCGGATGCTTTCAGAGAATCTATCGCCACGGTAGACCAGCAAGGAAAACGAAACTGGATTTACCCCAAAAAACCTAAGGGCCAGCTACATAATTACCGGGTAATAGTTGCTGTACTCTGTCTTGGAATCATGTTCTTGGGGCCTTTCCTGAAATGGGAAGGACAACCCATGTTCCTGTTCAACTTATTTGAAAGGAAATTCATCATTTTTGGGGTTACCTTCTGGCCGCAGGATTTTCACCTGTTTGTATTGGCCATGATCACTTTTTTTGTGTTCATCGTCCTGTTTACGGTCATCTTTGGACGATTGTGGTGCGGCTGGGCCTGCCCCCAAACCATTTTCATGGAAATGGTATTCCGAAAGATTGAATACTTAATTGAAGGAGATGCTGCGAAGCAGCGCAAGCTGAACAAAGCACCTTGGAATGCTGAAAAAATTCAGAAAAAGGCACTTAAATGGACCATTTTTGCCGCAATCTCTTTTTTGATCGGGAATACGGTCATGGCCTACCTTGTCGGGGTAGATGAATTGTCCAAAATGGTAACAGAAGGCCCATTCAATCACATGGGTAAATTTACCGGTACGATTGTCTTTTCTTCCATCTTTTTCTTTGTGTTTGCTTGGTTCCGTGAGCAAGCCTGTATTGTGCTTTGTCCTTACGGCCGACTGCAGGGCGTACTATTAGACAATGATTCCATCAACGTCGCCTACGATTATGTACGTGGAGAACCTCGCGGGAAGATGCGCAGGGGCCAGACCGATGAGAAGAAGGGGGATTGTATCGATTGTAAACTGTGTGTACAGGTATGTCCTACCGGTATTGATATCCGAAACGGTACCCAGATGGAGTGTGTCAACTGTACAGCCTGTATTGATGCTTGTGACGAAGTAATGGATAAGATCCAAAAACCTCGGGGTTTGGTCCGGTTTGCTTCTGATAACAACATCAAGAACAAAGAGAAATTTAAGTTTACCCCTCGGATCATCGCTTATAGTGTAGTGCTGACATTTTTGGTAGGGGTACTCGGGTTCTTGCTAGTCAGTCGGTCGGATGTAGAAACCACCATTCTCCGAACTCCAGGGCAACTGTTTCAACGGGCCGAAAATGGCAACATCACCAACCTGTACAATGTTCAGGTGGTCAATAAAACCATAAATGAATACCCCATTGAATTCAAGGTGATATATCCAGAGAATGCCACGATACGTCTTATCGGTAAAGACATGTTTTTGAAGAAGCAGAACATTGCCAAAGGAACCTTCTTTGTGGAGATACCTAAAAAGGACCTTGACGGTAGGAAAACCAAAGTGGTAGTCGAAGTGTGGTCAAGAGATCATATCCTGGACCGGACCAAGACTTCTTTCCAAGGACCAAACTAGTGCACAGCAATCAGTTTTCGGTTTACGGTATGATGAAGTCAACTTCTATTAACTGTAAACCGAGAACTGTCAACCGAAAACCTAACACCAATAACCTAATACCTAAAAACCATGAGTTGGGGATATAAAATCACCATATTTTACGTCAGTTTCGTAGTCATGATCCTGGCGTACGTATTTGCCGCCGTCAACCAAGACTGGCACCTGGTAACAGAAGACTATTACGGAGAAGAAATCCGGTACAGTGATCGGATTCAGCGGACCACGAATGCCGCACAGTTGAGTTCTCCCGTTCAGATCAAGCGAGACGGTAATGGCGAGATCGTCCTGAACTTTCCTTCGGAGATTGCTGCTCCTGTAGGAAAGGTCAACCTGTACCGTCCGTCTGACGCGCGCCGCGACCAGCAGCACGCCCTGCACCTGGATGCCAACAACCGTCAGGTCATCGATGCTTCCAATCTAAAAGGAGGAAAGTGGCGCGTTCAGGTTTCTTGGGAAGACCAGGGAACCCCATATTATGCGGAACAAATAATCGTGCTTCCCTGATGATGCTCTGGACAGCATTTGTGATGGGCATGGTGGGGAGCCTGCACTGCGTAGGTATGTGCGGGCCCATTGCCCTGGCCCTTCCGGGAAAAGGGAGCAGAAACCAGCTGTTGCCTGGACGGGTGCTGTATAACTTTGGCAGAGTTGTGACTTATAGCATGCTGGGGCTGATGTGGGGAATATTGGGAGAAGGGGTTGCAATGGCCGGGTACCAGCAGGGTTTTTCCATTGCGATTGGGGTAATGCTGTTGTTAGGCCTCTTGTTTAGCCTGAACCTAGAGCAGAAGTTTTTCTCCATTCCTGTGATGGACAAAATGCTGATCCGACTTAAAATGCGGTTGGGAAAATTACTCAAGGTAAATACGCATTCTTCCTTGTTCAGTATCGGTTTGCTCAACGGATTATTGCCATGCGGGTTTGTGTACTTGGCACTTGCTGGTGCCCTGACGGCAGGTGATGCCCTGGATGGAATGGCCTTCATGACCCTGTTTGGGCTAGGTACATTCCCCTTGATGCTGGCTACCTCCCTGGCTGGAAGCCTCATCAAGCCTCAATGGAAGCAGCATTTTCAAAAAATCATGACAGGATTCGCATTTGTTGTGGCAGTCCTGTTCATCATCCGTGGGATGAATTTGGGGATTCCCTATTTGAGTCCCGAGTTGGTTTCACCCTTGACAGAAGTTGCCCCCGAATGCCACTGATGAGATGAAGTGTTCAGTTTACCCCGCTAAGCGGGATTTCGTCCCGAAACTCGGGACTCAACAGTGTACAGTTTTCAGTCTTCTACATCAGGAATGTCACTTCTACATTCTGAAAACTGACCACTGTTAAGCGAAGCGAAATCCCGCAAAGCGGGAATAATTTCTTAAAAATTTAGGTTTAGTGTTCTTTCCCCCATTTGGTACCTGCACTCTTAACTGAGTGCAGGTTTTTTACTTTGGTACGCTGACAAATTCTGTGGCCGAAATGGCCGATGGAATGACGAGCCACATCGCAAGTATTTGAAAATCCGTGACAAACATGGGTTTTGGTTTCCGGGGGCCACGCGGGAAAAACCCTCGTCCACATCCGTGATGTCATGTCGAGTGGAGATACCGCCAGGCACTACTGTTGTGGAAATGACAAGGAGAAACAAGGCTGGTTAACCGCCCCTGCCCTATTTTTCGCAGAAAAACATGCGCGCCGGCATCCCCAAACTGCGGGGTCTCGTATATCCAAGGATAAACTCGATTTGTTTGGGGTAGATTTTTGCAGATGTTGCATCAATGAAAAAGTCGGACATCCCTACTTTCTTACCATTACCCTCCAATCTCAACTAATAACCTGCTGGTAATCAGAAAGCTAATAAAGTTGTCATAAGTAGCTTGACGAGACATCTATTAAATGGCTGTAAGCCAAGCTCTACATCTGATGAGGACCCTTAAAATTGATCTAAATGATCCTCTGATTAAAGTATTCTACAGAAATCGGGAAAGAACCTTTTCTATTACCGCAGACTAAATTTTACCTGACCCTCCTTCCCATTTTCGTCAAAGCTCAAATCTTTTCGGAAACAACACCTTGGCCTCCCCAGTCAAAATGAGGGTGTCACCATCCTTGAAGCATTCCGTCAGGTAAACGCCCTTCTTGCTGTCATTGTCATAGCTGATCTGTGTAGCCTTAGCCGTAATTTCTTCGCCAATAAATGCAGGCTTGATGAATTTCGCCGTTTGCGAAAGGTAGATGGCTCCTTCTCCAGGATAAATGGTCCCCAATATTTTTGAAATCATGCTAATGATGAGCACTCCGTGAACCACCCGTTGGCCAAAGATAGACTTAGCCGCATGGGCTTCATCTAAATGAATGGGATTTTCGTCCTGGGAGGTTTGGGAAAAGTCGATGATGTCTTTGTCCGTGAAGCTCCTTCTGAAAGTGATTTCCTTGCCTAATATGATTTTTTCCATTTACCTGACTAAAGAGCGACATTATTAGCCATTACAAATTTAGTGGCTTTCGCTTATTCTAACAGGAAGTTCGCGGGCTATTTTGTCAGCTTCCAGGAATTTAATGGGAGGAATTATCATATTAATAAAATTGCATATGATAAAATGACTTTTATCACCTCTTTATTCTGAAGAAGATCATTTTGAATCGGCTTTTCAATGACAAAATTGCATCCACCAACTGCTACAAAATGAATCCTTCCTCAGAAACCCGTATGTGCCCCATGCACATGATCGACAGCCTCCAGGAAAAGCTGGAAGAAATCCGACTAAACCAATTGCGCAAGCATGGTAAAAAGGCCGGTCCAGAGCAAATGGACCTGCTAGAGGAAGTAACCACCAATTTGGTCAATCGATTGATAGAGCTTTCTACCCAACGGGTAACTACGATGCACGATCAGCCAGAAGCATTGAGGTCTTTTCAAGCCTTATTTGTCCGATCCTAGCCCCCTCTTTTCTCATTTACTTATCGCGTATTTCAGGATGGCAGCTTCATAGGCCGCTACCACATCATGTATCCTGGAACTGGTTCTAAGCCCATTTACGGTAAGGTCTTGTTTGTTTAGTGCTTGAGCTTCCAATGGATGATCCTGGCAAAGCGGCTCCGCATAGCAGACCGGACCATGCACCAGTCGGGTAAGGCTCAAGTTTCTCGCATAGATGCCTGAATCCACTTGTACACAGGCCCGCTCAAGGTAGCTGAGGTTATAGGATTCATTCACAATGGGAAGGTGAAGCTGGTCAGACAATTCACTCATGACAGCTTGAGAAAGTTTCAGGGATTCTTCCAGGTCATCTGTGATCAATAACCGCAGAAATTCCAGGCGATCCTCAACATCATCCAATTCCCCTGTCATAAAAGCCCCTGGAATAAATGTCATCGCATAATTGCGTCCATTAGAAGGAAAGTACCCTTCGGTATCTCGGTTTTTATAATTTGCCGCGTCAACATTATAGTGAAGTACCAGGGTGAGGTGTGGACGAAAGGCGTTGATCTTTTTGGCCCTGGCACGAAGGTCCAGGTTGTTAAACAGGCGACCAAGCTGCTTTTGATTGGCCTTTCTCCTGTAAAAAGTGGTTTCTTCCCTTGTGAGCCTTCCCGCTTCCATCTCCGCTGCTAGGTCCGCCTCCATTTGATGGGTTTGCCATTCCTCAAAGGAAAGGCCTAACGTGCCTTTGCCGTCTTGTTCGCGAGAAAGAAACACTTCAGCTCCATATTTCGTCAGGTTTTTTGCCAGGAGTAAAGCCGTGGTGAGGGTTAGCCTCGCCTCAAAGAAATTGATTTCCTGCATATCCGTGGCAGGAGAAGGACGCATCTTGACGTATTTGCCTTCTATTTCGGCAGCTTCCAAATTTCCGGCATGGTGACCTGCATCCAAGGCCACACGAAGCCCCTGTAGCGGTAAATTCGAATCAGGAGAACCTGTCCAGGGAGTATAGAAAATCCCTGGGGTGCTAAGGCTGTCCTTTCTGTTTTCTTGGTAAATGGTTAGCAATTCCTCCTCCGCAAGGGTGTAAAACAAGGGGGCAAAATTTTTTACCTCTTCAGCGGCTAGAAAAAATTCTGCCGAATCTACCCTTCGAGCATGTTCATTTGGGTATATCCAAATGTTTCCTTCTTTTTGCTTAAAATGGATATTTAGGGAGGAATCTTTTAACAAAAAAGCGGTATTGTTGAATAAATGGTGTAAATTATGGTTTCCAGATGTCCCATTTTGACAAGCAAATGCAACCACAAATACCACTGGCAGAAGACGGAGTGAATTCATGGGTTAAAGATATGAGGAAAAATTGGTCATAAAATCATTTGAATGTCAGCCTCAAGACAGAGAATTTATCTATAAGCTTCCATCTTTACTGTTAGATTACAACACACACCTATGCACATTGTCATTATCGGCAACGGGGTAGCGGGTATTAGTACCGCCAGACATGTCCGAAAGATAAGTGATCATGAGATCACTGTAATTTCCTCTGAAACCGATCATTTTTTCTCCAGAACGGCCCTCATGTACATCTACATGGGGCACATGAAGTATGAGCACACCAAGCCCTATGAGGATTGGTTTTGGGAGAAAAATCGGATCAATCTTCTCAACAGGCATGTTGATAAGGTGGACACAAATGCCAAACGGCTTGATTTCGCCAATGGCACCACGTTGAATTATGATAAATTGGTATTGGCTACGGGTTCGCGCCCCAACAAATTCGGTTGGCCTGGGCAGGACCTCAAAGGAGTACAAGGATTATACTCCTACCAGGACCTGGAATCCATGGAAAAATATTCTGAGGGGCTGAAACGTGCAGTCATTGTCGGAGGCGGCCTAATTGGCATTGAAATGGCCGAAATGTTTCACTCCAGACATATCCCAGTTACGTTTTTGGTAAGGGAACCAAGTTTTTGGAACCGGGTGATGCCCCCCGAAGAGTCTGCCATGATCAACCGGGAAATTTTTGACAATGGCATTGATCTTCGTCTCTCCAGCGAGTTGGATGAGATCCTGCCCGATGAAAATGGCCGTGCCCGTGCAGTTGTAACCAAGTCAGGGGAAGAGATCGCCTGTCAATTTGTGGGATTGACCGCTGGGGTTTCTCCTCGATTGGAATTGACCGAAGGAACCGGAATTGAAACAGGTCGAGGCATTCTGATAGATGAATACCTTCAGACCAGCGTTGCAGACGTATATGCTACCGGTGACTGCGCAGAGCTTCGCCAACCAGCTCCAGGCAGAAGGGGAATTGAGGCAATTTGGTACACCGGGAAACTCATGGCACCTAAACTGGCCCAAACCCTGTGTGGAAATCCCACGCCTTACAGGCAGGGATTATATTTTAACTCTGCCAAATTCATGGACATTGAATGGCAGACCTATGGTACCGTTACGGCACAGCCACGGGAAGGGGAAGCGCATTTTTACTGGGAACATCCAGATGGCAGAATAGGAATCCGGTTAAATTTCTCCTCAAGTACAGGTGAAATAATTGGGTTCAATGTAATGGGAACCCGCTACCGTCAGGATGTTTGTCATAAATGGCTAAGTGATAAAGCACACATAGACGATGTGGTGGCAAATCTTGGCCTAGCCAACTTTGATCCAGAGTTTTTTCATGAAAATGAAGCTGACCTGGTCTCGGCTTACAACGAACAATTTGGTAAGAACCTGGTGCTGAAAAAGAAGCGCGGCCTCAAAGGTGTGTTTGCCTTTCTAGGGAAATAAGTTCCCCCCCTCTCTAGTATATTATTCGAATCCAACCATATGAAATCCTTACAGAAGATAGGCCTGGGCATATTTTTGCTGGCATTCGTGACGTTTGCTTCCCTCCCTATATTGACCACCTATGAGGTAACAGAGTCCTTATTGATGGATTTTCGGACTGATCCAGCTTTCCAAAAAGACAATAGTGAAGAAGTTAGCAATCCTGCTGCTTGGGTTGCCAAAGAGCTGGAGGGGCTTCCTGAGCAAGCGTATTCAGGAAAGGTTGATTTCTTCAAAGCGGTTCGTGGAGCAGTCGCCTCTGCGAATGAGAGCATAGCTGCTCACTACAATGCTCTGCTGGAGCAAGCCGGGTATGCCACTTGGCCAGATTCAGCCTTTGTCATGGCAGAGCAAACAGAATCCGGGAAGTTCAAGTACAACAAAGCTGTTGAAGCCTCCCTGTTACAGGGAACTCCTAAGGAGGTATCTGAGGCTGTCCAAAAAGCGACTGATCGCATCGCGAAAAAAGAGTATGCAACGGAAGATGCATTTACAAAAGGGGTATCAAAAGCATATTCAAAAGCCACCAATAAGGTGATTCGCAAGCAACAAATCAGCAATGAGGATACCTATGTAGAATACCTGGCTAAAAGCACAGGAAAGGGGCCATTTACCGATAACAGCATGTTGGGATTTTTGCTGATCATTGTTGGAGGGGCAATCGGGGGATTGCTATACACGTATCCTGCATTCTTTGACGGATTGCCCGGAATTAAGCACAATGGCATCTATTTCAGCTCTGCCACCAACAGGGGATTGATTGGTATATTGATGTGTACTTTTTTGGTCGTATTTTATGTGCTGTTGTACTTCTACCCACTCTACATCATCGAATGGATCAGCTTATCAGATCCGGTTTCCATGGCATTACGGGGAGAGCCCGCAAGCCAGTGGTTTATGTACGGGTTCCTGTATACGGTGGTGATTCTGGTAATGGGGGTGAGAATGTTTACCAAGTACCGCCACAGCAATTACCACAAAATCCGAACAGCTTCGGTGATGTTTTTTCAGCTGGCATTTGCCTTCATCATTCCCCAAATTTTGTATCAGCTCAATTTGCCAGATAGCGACCTGAAAAATGCATGGCCGTTGAACTATTACTTTTTCTTTGATTGGAACATCAAGAAGCATATTGCCGCAGGTACCTTCGGGCAGTTTATGCTCGTTTGGGGGATTCTCTTGTCTGTAGTTGGGGTTCCCTTGCTCACCTATTTCTTTGGGAAAAGGTGGTACTGTTCCTGGGTGTGCGGATGTGGAGGTCTTGCGGAGACATTAGGAGATCCTTATCGCCAATTATCTGATAAAACAACGGAAGCATGGCAGATCGAACGGGTGTTGATTCACTCGGTTCTGGTATTTGCAGTGGTGATGACGGGGATTGTGCTCTATACGTATCTGGGGGAAACCTCCTTTAAGTTTAGCATGAACCGAGCCGTATTGATGGGCCTGTTTGTAGCAGTTGGAGCGGGCTTGCTGTTGTTCCACTGGCGAAAGTACCCGCACATGGGCCGAAAAAAGATCGCCAGTGTGATTGGGGTGATTGTCGGGGCAGTTGGTATTGGGTTGTGGTATGGATTTACTGAGGCTGGTGCCAAAGGGAGTTTTGTGACCAGTGAAGCCACTATTTCCAGCTATGACATCCGCAATATTTATGGGTTTTCCATTGGCTCTGTATTCGCAGGGGTAGTGGGAACGGGGTTATACCCCATTCTTGGCAATAGGCCCTGGTGCAGATTTGGATGTCCACTGGCAGCCTACTTGGGGCTGGTACAGCGATTCAAGTCACGCTTCCGCATCACCACCAATGGTGGCCAATGTATCTCTTGTGGAAACTGTTCTACCTATTGCGAAATGGGGATCGATGTTCGCGCCTATGCGCAGCGTGGGCAAAACATTGTCCGCTCCTCTTGTGTAGGCTGTGGCGTATGCGCAGCGGTTTGTCCCCGTGGCGTTCTTGCCTTGGAAAATGGCCCTAACAGCAACGCTAGCCGGATGAGTGGAGTAGAAGAAGAGGAAAATTTTGGAGTAAACTTGCGTGAGGTAAGCTTTGCAACTGTAAAATCACCAGTAAATGCCAACGAAAAGCGAAATGCTTGAGGTTTAACACAAACTTTTTTCTTGCTTCTCAGATAGCAAAGAAGCAGGTCTAGCTAACCATCTCTGGAGTTGAGCACATTCGCTTTCATGGGTTATTAGGGCTACTAGGGTGCTAATTGAGCCAGACTTGGTTAGTTGATAATTCTTTTGGTTGAGGAATGCACTTGTCAGCATCGTTAGAATCGCTTCTGTGTCCTGAAAGGCATATTAGGATAATCAATATTTTCACGTTCAGTCCTCATTTGAAGCCTAAACTCGCGTAATATTTCTTGTTTTCTGATTTAATGTCCAGCCTCTTAAACAGGAAATCATCATACAATCCTGGTTTAACAGTAGTGTCAATCTCCAGTTTGCAACTCAGGTAAGTATGCCCTCTTTCTAATTCAAAAGGTAATTCTGTAACTTTTGTACTATCTGTGAGATAGCCTTCAGCTAAGATATTTTCTTTGTATGTATTTTGATTGGAGGGATCAGGGACAAATTCGGTTACTGTTACCTTATGTCCAGCATATCCTTCAAAGACTTTTACAAACTCTGTTGTGAGTACCAGTGCCACATCTCCATCTGCTGCTTCTCCGTCAGTCCTTTTCACAGTTATAGGCAGTTCAAAGGCTAAGCCGCTGTAGCACGCATGAGAGAAAACCCCTGGCTCATCTCCCAGATGAATATTGCCCAGCCAGATTAATTCTGATGTCTTCGACTTCATGTAATTTTTTGTTGAAAATGTAAACCTTGTCTATCTCCACCAGCTAGA
>JBCDIQ010000132.1:0-13671 GCA_039024295.1 Bacteroidota bacterium
AGTCAAATCGCTCAAACTCCTTTCCATCATAACGATACAAATCCGTCATGTTAATGATCCACATGTACCCCTCAGCATCATTGTATAACCAGTCGAAGTCATAGAAAAACTTATCTGGCTCTACATAACTGGTGATTTTATGGCCATTCTCAAAGGATATACCTGACTGGGCGGTTGCCTTCTTTAGGAGGAAACAACATACAATTACCCCCAATACGGTGAATAGCCATCTTGGAAGTATTGTTAGAAGCATGATAATAAGAAGTGAAAACAACGTCCCTGAAGATAATAAAATTGGGGAAATCAATTTCAGAGCACATTGAGTTATTTGGCTCCAGAATAAGGAATGGTAAAAAGTACAGGTTTGCTTACCATTTTAGTCCATTCTCCCATCCTACCTCACCCCAAAAATCGTTAGTATCGCATTTACCCATGCATGCTTGAATAACATGACTCCCCTACCCTAATCAATTCGAATTAGAAAATAAGGGGTAGTAACCCAAAAGCTTTTGGGGCCATACACGCATCTGGTTAAATTCTTATGAATAGACCAGAGGATGCTGACAAGGTCTAATACCGTTTCAGAATTGATAAGGAATTAGTATTTGAGCTAACCCTTTACCGCTTCCGCCACACCCCAAACCGTTTAAAAGAAGGCGGCAATTTTTGGTTCTGATCCAGTGCTACCAGCGTGACTTCACTTTCTCCTAGCTCTATGTCAACTGCCAGGGTAAAATGTCCCGATTCAGCGGGTGAAATGGGCACTTTTATTTCGTCTTCTCCTTGCTCCACCAGCAGGTAGGCTTCCTGAAGAAAAGCAGCCCGACTGATACTTCCACTGATGCGAAGCGTTTTTCCATAGCACATCAATGGGTCACCTTCATGGGGTAGTTCTTGGTCGTTCACCTGAAAGACTCGGATAAAGTGTGGGTATTCGAAGAGCTTTCGAAAGCTATCAAGGAGCAACACGCCTTTCCCCAAAGTTCCGATAGCCAGCTGATGATTGGCTGGGTTAAACGCCACGCTGCTGATCAGTCGGTTGCCAAATGCATCCTGAAGCTTGTATTCATGGCGCTCAGCGTTTTTAGCAGAACGGGTGGCCTGCTCCGTGAGGGGCTGGCTCAGCACCATTTGCTGTTGGTAGTCAACACTCAATAAGTACCCATTTTCTGGATGATAGCCCACAGCGGCAATCCAGTCTTTGTGAAGCGTCTCAATTGCACCCACTGGTTCGCGGTTTCTCTTTACAGATAAGTTCCACAGCCATATCGTTTTACCTTCGCTGAAAGCCGCGAGTGTCCGACTATCCGGCCCAAGGCTAATGCCTTTGATAGGGCCTTTTATCCCAATAAGAGAATTGAATAGTTTTTCCTGGTTCAGGTCCCAAACTTTCATGGTGCCATTATAGCCTGCGGTTACTGCAAAGCGTTGGTCATGAGAAAGGTCCATGAACATGATTTCTGTCCGTCCGTGCTTAAAATCTGCCACCAGGCTGCCTTCGTAGAAGTCCCACCACCTCAGCATCCCATCAAACCCTGCAGATGCAATTCGAGAACCATCCGAACTCACTTTGATTGACGAAATGGGTCCTTCATGTGCCGCAATTTCCCGGATCATAAACCCATCAAGTGTATTCCATATTCTAAGTGTACCATCCCGGCTTCCCGTCACCAGAAGGGCAGCATTGTTCCCGTATGAAATGGCGGTTACCTTCTCCTCACCTGTTTCAATGCTTTTCTCCATTTGGTAAGGTTGGGTACGCCAAATCTCAACATGATTCTTTCTACTCACTGCCAAGTACTCTCCAGAAGGGCTGTAGGTAAGGTCAAAAGCGTACTTTTTACCGCCCTGCCATGGAATAGTTTTGGGACGAATAGTTTGTGAGTGGGATACATATCCACAGAGCAAGCATAGGAGAAAAAGGGTGTGTTTCAATCTATTAGATGTTGGAGTGTACGAACTCGAAAATTTCAAAAACCGTGCCTGAGAAACTAGATTCCTCATGTAAGGGTGAAGCCAAAAAAATCAGAATGAGTCCAAAATTTCATTTTTATGGGTAAATCTCCAAGGTTTGGCAAAAAAATATGTGGATAAGTTCCCTTCGGGATCGCCTGCCGAGCAAAAACTGCTTTTTCACTATTTTTGCAAAAAACACCACCGATGCAACTTGACTTTGTTACTGAACACCTAAAGCTGGAACAGCTCGCAGAAATGCTGACTTCCGGCAAACCGCCTCTTTCTCTATCTGCTTCATCTCACGAACGCATCCTGGAAAGCCGTTCCTACTTGGATGAAGTCTTATCTGCACGAGATCGGGCGATATATGGAATCAACACCGGCTTTGGCTTCTTATGCGACCGCCAAATTGCTTTTGAAGACCAGCAGCAATTGCAAATCAACCTGATTCTTTCCCATTCATGCGGAACAGGGGAGGAAGTACCGGCAGAATTGGTTCGTTTGATGCTACTGCTCAAGGTCAAATCCCTAAGCCTGGGATATTCCGGCGTTCGCCTGGAGACCATTGAACGACTTCTCGCCTTTTTCAACCATGACATTCTGCCGACAGTGTACACCCAGGGTTCCCTCGGTGCAAGCGGTGACCTTGCGCCTTTGGCTCACCTGTCTTTGCCGCTAATTGGAGAAGGGACGGTCAGGGTAAAAGGCACAAAAATGTCGTCAAGGGAGATGCTTCAACAGAAAGGATGGGAACCACTTCAACTAGCAGCAAAAGAAGGTCTGGCCTTGCTAAATGGAACCCAGTTTATGCTTGCCTACGGCATTCATTTAGTTCTGCGGGCAAAGCATCTTTTTCACTGGGCAACCTACATCAGTGCCATGAGCATGGATGCTTTCGGGTGCTTACTAGAACCTTTCCACGAATTGATTCATTTCATCCGCCCCCATAAGGGCCAGGTTGAAGTAGCAACCCTTATCCGAGAGCTCCTGGAAAATTCTCCCCTTGCCAATCAGCCTAAAACGCAGGTGCAGGACCCTTACTCTTTCAGGTGTATTCCCCAGGTTCATGGGGCTTCATTTGATGCCTTAGGCTATGTATCCGGCGTGTTGGAAACAGAACTGAACAGCGCAACGGATAACCCCAACATTTTTCCTGAGAACGACATGATCCTATCAGGGGGCAACTTTCACGGTCAGCCTTTGGCCATTTCGTTGGATTTCCTTTCCATCGCATTGGCAGAAATGGCTTCTATCTCAGAAAGACGCATCTACCAGTTACTTTCAGGCGTACGAGGACTTCCGTTATTCCTGGTGGCCGATCCTGGACTCAATTCTGGGTTCATGATTCCCCAATATGTGGCAGCTGGTTTGGTGAGTGAAAATAAACAGTTATGTACCCCAGCATCAGTAGACACCATCCCTTCTTCCAATAACCAGGAAGACCACGTGAGCATGGGAGCCAATGCAGCCACTAAATGCCTGCGGGTCCTGGAAAACCTGGAGAAGGTCCTGGGCATTGAGTTGATGAACGCTGCACAGGCTCTGGCTTTTCGGTCTCCTCTAACAACCAGCCCTGCTCTGGAACCCATTCTGTCAGCCTTCCGGGAACAGGTTCCTTTTGCGGAGTCTGACCGATTGTTTCATGATGATATGCAGGTTGCGCGGACATTCATCCACCATTATTCCCCCCAAGATTTCCATTGAGCCTAACGGCATGTTATTTTTGAGGTTATGACGAAGATTTTCCTGCCCTGCTTCCTGGCATCGTTTTGTATTCTTTTTTTTACTGCTGGATGTCAATCCACTTCTACTAAAGTCAAAAAAGTAGACCTCATCCTACATGGAGGCACCATCTATACCCTAGACACCCTTCAACCGACAGTTGAAGCTGTGGCAGTTAAAGATGACGAAATCGTATTTGCTGGGACTTTGACAGAGGCCAAACGGATGGCAGGAGAGGAAACAACCCTGTATGACCTGAAAGGAGGTACCCTCACCCCAGGGTTTATTGAGTCTCATGCGCACCTCATGGGATTGGGCAGGTTCAAGCTGCAGTTGGACCTGAGGACTACTCGCTCATATACAGAAATGGTCCAACTTGTAGAGGAAGCGATCAAAACCTTACCTGAGGGTCAATGGGTTGAAGGATTTGGGTGGCACCAAAGCAAATGGGACTCCTTGCCAACTGATGTGGTTCGGGGATTTCCTGTCCACGATGCGCTGAGTTCTATTTCCCCAGATCATCCCGTCTTCCTAGAACATGCCAGCGGGCATGGAGCCATGGCCAATAAAAACGCCATGGAAATTGCCGGGTTATTCGGAGATGTAACCTTGGAAGCAGGTGGGGAAGTGATACAAAAACCAGGTGGTGGTCCTACCGGCATGTTGATAGAGCGGGCATCAGAGCTGGTGAGTCGTCATATTCCTTCTCCCTCCCCAGAAAAAGAACAGCAGGCCATTCAAGCAGCGTTTCAGGATGCCCTTTCTCACGGCATCACCACCTTTTGCGATGCAGGGGCCACTACAAAAGACCTTGAACTGATGCAGTCCATACGTGCTTCAGATGAATTGCCCTTACGAGTATGGGTAATGCTCAGCGGAGATGACACTGCGTTGGTTAATCGGTGGTTGATAAAAGGGCCTCAGCAGGATGACTGGCTCACAATTCGGGCCATAAAGTTATACGCAGATGGTGCTCTGGGGTCGAGAGGTGCATGGTTGCTTAAGCCTTACGATGACATGCCCGGACAAACAGGTCATGCGCTTATGCCCATTGAAGATATTGGCGAGGTAGCTAGGAGAGGCTTGGAGCATGGATTTCAGGTGTGCGTACACGCTATTGGAGACCGCGCAAACCGTGAAGTGCTCAACCAGTTCGAACAGGCATTGTCCGCTTTTCATCCCAAAACGGACCATCGTTTTCGAATTGAACATGCACAGCACCTGACCGAGGTGGACATTCCACGGTTTGCTGAATTGGGCATAATTCCCTCCATGCAGGCCATTCATATGGCCTCGGATCGGCCCTGGGCCATCAACCGGCTGGGATTTAAACGCATACAAGAAGGGGCTTATGTGTGGCAAAAGTTATTGGCAGCCGGTTCTCCTGTGTTAAATGGAACCGATGCCCCCATCGAACCCATTAACCCAGTGCCTTGCTTTTATGCTTCTGTAACACGCAAAACACTTGCGGGAACACCCGATGGGGGGTATGAACCTTCTCAGCGTATGACACGAGAGCAGGCATTGAAGTCCTATACCTTGGATGCAGCTTACGGAGCCTTTCTCGATCATCAACGAGGTTCTATTGAGGTTGGGAAAAAAGCAGATTTTACGTGGTTTGATCAGGATTTACTGATGGTTCCGGAGAGTGATATGTTGAAAACACAAGTACTGGGCACCATGGTGGGGGGAGAATGGAAGTATCGAAGGTCTGAAGATTTGGAAAATTAACCCTCAGCCAGCAGTTCAGTATAGGGCACGGCTTCCCACTCTGCCACTGTTCGCGTTTCAGAAGAGAAACTAATACCAACGGCAACCACGGGCCGATTTTCCCCAAGGTAAGGAGAGCCATATCGTTTTGCACGTATCTGGTCCAATGCGGCGTTGGCCGAAGCATCTAGCTTAAATTCCATCACGTACACCTCATTTTCACCAAATACTACCGTATCCACCCGGCCTGTTGAAGTGCTTACTTCTGATTGGGTCATCATGCCTAGTCCCTGGAAGGTCAAATGTAATATGGCATGAAAAAAGCTCTCCTTTTTAGCGTCAAAAATTTGATAGGGAATGGTTGAAAATAGCAGGTCAATTTGTTTCATGACTTCCTCCAAATTCCCTGCGTCCAGTGCTTTTCGGAGGTTTAGCCAAATGGAATAACTGGTGGAGACCGGCATATCCCGATAGGTAGCCAGCAGGTGCTGGTACATGGTTTCTTCTACTTCTTTGTTGGGGTAAACCAGCTTAAACACTCGGTCTCTATATCCAAAAGGAGCCAGGGTGAGGTAGCCTGTCTGGAAAAGCAGGGCCAGCCAGTCCTGGTTTTCCAGGGTGAAGCTTTCAAACACTACCGAAGTTACCTCTTGGTCGGGGAGGTCATATTGGTTGTGGCGTTTGAGGGCCTTGAGCAGAAAGGTAGGGGTGCCACTTTCCCACCAAAAATTCCGGAACATGCCTGACTTGAAGAAGTTCAGAATTGAAAAGGGATTATAGAGCGTTCCCCCTATCCACCACCTGTACCCATTGTACCAACTCTGGATCTGCTGGAGGAGCTGGTCCCGATCCATTTGGTAAGTATTGGCTAATCGCATGATTTCCTCGGAAAAATTCTCTTCTAATTCTTCCTGGGTGTATCCGGTCAAAGTAGCTCCGTAGGGATTCAGGGTGAGGTCCTCCAGATGGTTCAAATCTAAAAAGAGGGAAACCTTGCTGAATTTGGATACGCCCGTAATTAGCAATAGCCGGATAAACTGGTCAGAGTCTTTTATGACGGAGAAGAAATTTTTAAGGACTGCCCGATTAATTTCTGCCTGCGGTAAATCATCCAAATAATCTGTGAGGGGCTTATCGTATTCGTCAATTAATATGACAAGCTTTTGAGGACTATTAACTAAAACCTGAATCAATTCCCGAAATCGTCCAGGTAGATCTTCATTTTCCAATGTAACTCCATGCTCTTTTGCAGCATCATCTATCGCTCGAACAAGTGCCTTTTCAAGCCCGATACTTTTATACCCAATGCTGCTAAAAGAAAAATGCAGCACCGGATACGCCTTCCAATCATGCTCACTCTCTTGATCTACCCACAGACCTTCAAACAGCTCTTCTCGTCCCTGAAAGAAGTATTTTATGGTGGAGAGTAACAAAGATTTTCCAAAGCGGCGCGGACGGGGCAGTAAGTAGTAACTACCTGACATAACCAGATCATACATCTGGCGTGTTTTGTCCACATACAAATAGCCTCCTTCTCGAAGTTTCTTAAAATCCTGAAGACCAATTGGATATAGCCTCATATATTGAAGATACGAAGGATTCAATGATTTTACCTTATCTATCGAACAGGGGAGTGGACAATTACAAATTACTCCAGGAAAACATAGTCCCGCATGATGTCGACAAAGGAATCGGAAGTGTAGGCTTCTCCAATCGCTTTGAATCGCCAGGTGCCTCCTATCCTGCGGTACACCTCTCCGAACACCATTGACCTGCGTTGGTTGTATTCGGGTTCATCAGACAGGTTGTAGCGCACCATCTCCTGTCCATTTCTATCCAGGGCACGAATAAAAGCATTTTCTACCATTCCAAAATGCTGGCCCCGCTGCTCTCCCTGGTAAATACAGGCTAGAAACAGAATTCGCTCGTATTCCCCCGGTAGCTCAGTGAGTTTGACCACAATTTGCTCATCGTCTCCTTCCCCCTGGCCAGTAGTATTATCCCCCGTATGGACAACTGTTCCTGAAGGATGGGTCAGGTTATTAAAATGAACCACATCGCTACCCACCAAAGGTAAAACTCTACCATCTTTGCTTTCCCTGTTCTCCCCCAGATTGGCGATGGTATTTTTTTTATCCAGCAAAAAGGCAATGATGTCCAGGTCATAGCCGCTATTTCTGTCTGCACGGAACAGCTTGCCCAGTAATTTGCCAGTGGGTCTTGAAGTGCCATTATCCCGAACGTCCCACCCCAATCCAATATGGACCTCGGTCAAGTCGTAAACCGACCCATCCAGGGCTGCACTCTCTCCTCGTTTCAGGCTAATGGAAGACATGATAACTGACGTTTGAACTTCCAAATTAGGGGTTCGGCTAAAAAATCGCAACTCTCTCCTAATTCCGCATGAGTTGGGCAAATTTTTCAGGAAATTCCTGTGGCGAACAGGCAAATGTAGGAATGTTCCAATCGTTGAGTTGGGCTGCGGCCTGATGGTGGAAAAAGGGAGCCCCTTCATTGTCCAGCGCAAGCAGGACCATCAGTTTCACACCCGCTGCTTTAATGGCCGCAAAACGATTCATCATCCGCTTATAACTTCCCCCCTCAAACAAATCTGTCACCATTACCATGACAGTGTCCTTGGGACGTGAAATCAATTTATCAACCGAAAACTTAAGGGCGCGTGCAATGTCTGTCCCCCCACCTAATTCAACCCCAAACAATAAATCTACCGGATCATGTAAATGCTCAGAAAGGTCAACCACCGCAGTATCAAACGCGATCAGTTTGGTCCGCAGGCTGGGCATAGAGGCCAGTGCAGCACCAAATATACTTGCATACACGATGGAACTGGCCATTGATCCGCTTTGGTCCAGGCAGATGATCAGGTCCTTCATGCCCCGTTTTCGTCGCGAAAGCCCTACTAGCTGTTGTGGGATGATAATGCCTTCTTCAGGCTGATAGTGTTTCAGGTTTTTGCGAATGCTCCGGTTCCAGTCAATTTCTTTGAAGGAGGGGTTGTTCAATTTTGGTTGCTGAGTCAGTGCGCCCTGGGCCGCCTGTATAGTCGGCAGCCTAAGCTGTGCCTGGAGTTCCCGTACCAATTTGGTCACCACCATCCTGGCCGTATCCTTGGTTTTTGCGGGAATGACATTTTTCAGGCTCAGCAATGTTGCAACCAAGTGCACATCTGCTTCTACCGTTTCTAACAGTTCTGGCTCCAACAACATTTCCTGTAGGCCCAGCCGTTCGAATGCATCTTTTTGCAGCATTTGAACCACTGGTTTAGGAAAATAGGTTCGAATATCTCCCAACCACCGGCTGACCCTCGGCCGGGAAGCACCCAGCCCCCCTTTCCGATTTTCCTGAGTGGAATCGTATAGCTGTCCCAGGACCTCGTCCACCTTTAGGTCGCTTTCATCTGCCAAAACTTCGGTTTCTTCAGGATAAGCTTGCCCCAGTATCAAGCGCCAACGTCTTTGCTGTTCAGGATTCATGAGGATCAGGGGTTAGGATTTGACGAAGGATGGGCATCACGCGTTGAACCCGATCATGATTCAGGGATGGCGCATCTGTATTTTTTTCCTGCTGGGTGGGATTTAATGCATGATGGGTAAGTTCTCTCTTTTCGGCCTGAGAAAAATGGGAAAAGCTCCGCCTTAATAAAGGCAATGCCTGGATAAATTGCTCTTCAGAAAGCTCCATCATCCATTGATCCATTAACCTGACCAATCCCGGATGGTATACCAACAAAAGTCCAGGTCCGTCCAGGAAACCTCCCAGCCACCGGGAAGCCTCCCCAACGGATACCGCAGGGGAAAGTGCAGCGGCAAACACTTGCTCGGTTTTGGAAGCATTCCAGACACCTTTTTCGAACAACAACCTTACCGCAGCACCGGCGATTCTGGGGGCGGTCTGGAGATGGGTACCGATTTGCTGAAGACACCTCCACCAGGAAGCCTGTCTCGCAGCATCCTCCATAAGCTGAATGCCATGGTTTACTTGCTTGATCTGTTCCAAACGATGTTCTTCATGGGTTTCATCCAGGCCACAACATGCCGCAGGCAATCCAATAAACAACCGAGGTAGCAATTCGTCTAATACCAACTCAATCGACTGCTTATTGGTCATCCTCACGTTGCTGTATCGCAGGCTTTCGACAAGGGGAGGAACTGCCTCCATGAGCAGCCCCATGTCCGACCCCTTGGCAACTTTGTGCCGCAATTGGCGAAGCAGCTTTTCAAGTGCTTCCGGCAAACTGGCAAGCAACACCTTGCCCAGTAAGTCCGTGAGTTCCGGAAGCTCTGGCTTGCTTCTCAATTTTTCGTGTATCCAACGGTATGCCGCTTCTTCCACGGTATTGCCCCATGCGGCAGCAAAAATCAGGGCAAGCTCCTCATCTGGGCCCCAGTAAAGCTTCCATTGCTCGTGAAAAGTGCCATCTCCTTGACTGGGAAGAAGCTGCCCCCAGGTGATCTGTAGCAAATTTAGCCGGTGAAGGAACCGGCTCTTTTTCAAGTGAAGGGGTTTCCTCAGGTCGAGCGCGGCGGGTTTGTCGCCCGTATCTTTCAGCCGCAGGCTTTTCTTCTGCTTGCGGAAATCATGCTGAAGAGGAAAGGCAGGCACCTCCTCGGGAACAGTTCCCATCTTATCCCCTATTACCAGTTCTTTCTCCACCAACTTCATGGGCAGTGCATCCCCCTGACAGAAGACGGTTTCCACAGCATCCCATAATTCTGGTAAACCCGGAGCTGAGCGCGCGCGAAGCTGGGCCAAAGCATGGGCCAGGCGTACCCCCTCCACAACGTGCCCAGGAGATATATCTATTTCCTGCTTGCGAAACAGGTGGGCAGCCCTCCCCATCCAGTGAATATCCCGGATTTCAGGTGCCACCTCAAATAATTGTTCATACCAAGCCGGAGAAATCACCCCGGCCCCATAGCCACTCTGCACGGAAAGCCGCCCATAGGTCCAGGGAATCCATGTGGCCCTCACCTTCCGAGAGGTCTTCATGCCCTTCAGGATTTTCTTGTCAAAAGCAGCTGTTGGCAGCAGTGCCAGTGCATCTGCATGATACGCCCCACACACCACTGCAATTCGCCGGAACCCCTCTTTTTCGGCTTTGCGAATATGTTGTCGCATAAATGCCTCTCTGCGAAGGGTTTCTGTGGTCTCATGCTTGAGAAAGTGAGGCTGACGTCGCATGGAGCCCATCAACTCTCGTATTTCTTCAAAAATATCTGCTTCTCCTTCCATCTCCACTCGGGATTCCCACCAGCTTTCTCCATTTTCCATTCCAGCCGCCTGAGCGATGTGGCTTAGTGGATCCAGGCTGACATGCCCTTCACGGGAATTTTCCTTATCTCCTCCCCAGCTATGAGCAATGGATAGATCGATGAAGCGAAAGGGAACCTCCAACTCCAGGCTCATGCACATGGCCTGCCATTCAGGGGAAAAGGTCGCAAAAGGATAATATGAAACCTGATCCAAGGAGTCTTCTCGATACACCAGCAGCGCCACCGGAGGCTTAAGTCCGGGGTTTTGGACAAATTGCACCAAATCATCCGCCTCAGGAGGTCCCTCTACCAACACTATATCTGGCTGAAATGTCCCCAAAGATCGCCTCAGGCTGCGCGCAGAACCTGGTCCATGGTGACGTATGCCGAAGACTTTGTGCATAGCAAATAGTTAGGAAGAAGTATTCGGTTTTCAGTTTTCGGTTTGCAGTTTGTTGGTCCTTGCGTTCATCTTGCTTTAGAGCAATTCCTTGCATGCGCGATACAGGGAATCCCAGCCATCACGCTCCTTCACAACTGTTTCCAGGTATTCTTGAAAGATGGGCGTATCCTGTTGGGGGTTCTTGATAATGGCACCTACCAGGCTGGCGGCCATGTCCTGGGAGGAAAGGGTCCCAGATCCGAAATGCGCGGCCAACGAAAGGCTGTTGGTCACCACAGAAATGGCTTCTGCAGTAGAAAGGGTGGCCTGAGGAGATTTTAAGCGGGCAGTGCCATCAAGGGTTTTGCCTTCACGTAGTTCACGGAAAATGGTGATCAATCGCTTGATTTCTTCTTGTGCAGATTCTGTTTGGGGAATTTCCAGTGCTTCACCGATTGCTTCCACTCGGGTATTCACAATCTCAACCTCTACCTCAAGTGTCGCTGGCAAGGGTAAAACAACCGTGTTAAATCTTCTTCTTAAGGCTGCGGATAATTCGCTTACGCCCTGGTCACGGTTATTAGCAGTAGCAATCAGGTTAAATCCTTTCACTGCCTGAACTTCTGCATTCAACTCCGGAATCGGCATCACTTTCTCCGATAGCAAGGTAATGAGGCTGTCCTGAACCTCGGCAGGCATCCGTGTCAGCTCTTCTACGCGAACAATTTTTCCCTGCTCCATGCCTTTCATTACCGGACTGGGCACCAACGCCTCTTCTGAGGGGCCCTTCGAAAGTAACAGGGCGTAATTCCAATTGTACCGGAGCAATTCTTCCGAAGTGCCTGCCGTACCTTGTATCAGCAGGGTAGAATCGCCGGAGATTGCTGCAGCGAGGTGTTCTGACACCCAGGTTTTGGCTGTGCCTGGCACTCCTAACAGGAGCAATGCCCTGTCTGTGGCCAGGGTAGCAATGGCAATCTCCATTAACCGCGAACTCCCGATGTATTTCGGGGTAATTGTTGTACCGTCTTCCAACTCTCCTCCCATCACATACTGCAACACGGCCCAAGGGGAAAGGTGCCAACTGGGAGGCTTGGGATAGGTATCGACTTTTTGTAAGGCTTCTAACTCAGACTGAAAGGCTTGTTCTGCATGTTGTCGAAGGAGTTCCCGGGGCATATTGATCAGTTAGGAGGATTCCAAAAGGTGATAAAACTGATACCGAAGGTCCAATACCCTCAACATCATCTGAACCGGCTTCCGATACCAAGCAGGAAAGGGTAACTCGTTGAACCATTTCATGCTGGCCTCGTGCTCTACAAAACTAAGTTTCGTTCCCATTCGGTGCAATTCATCCCGGATCAAATGAAAATGCATGGGAGGCAAGTCCTGTTTTAAAACACGGGCTAACTGTTGCAACCACAGCCTGCTGACACTTGGCGGGAGAATCCCTGGTACGTCCAACAGCATGTGGGTACCAACAAAAGGAGCCGTCAACTGACGAGTTGATTTCAAAACGGGAAGCATCAACGCTTCCTTTCGGTCATCAGGAACCAATTGCCAGAGTGCTTGCCGCTGAGGAGGCTTGATGACCAGCCAGGTTTCTGGTTTGGCATACACATGGGTTAACAGGGCCGTGGCCCAATCAGCTTGTTTAAACCTGATCGCGGCAAGGGTCCAGCCGAGTAGCAGTACATCCCGCCATTCCGTTTTGGATGCCAATTGAATCAAACGAGTAGGCGTAAGGGAAGGCTGCTCCCAGGTTGCAGGCGGCACATGGCTTAGCATGTGGCAGAGGTAGCCTGCCTTTTTCCCCAGTCCGAAGGATGCATAAGAAGCGTGGGCCAATCCATCTTTTTTCATCTCAGCGGTAATCGTTGGCAGCCCTGTTACTATTAGTCCTTTGCTTAAGGATAACTCGGTGTACAGGACAAGGTATTCCTTCATTCGGGCCACCAACCTGCTGTCTTCAATTTCTGCCCACCTGTCAAATGCTGCTCTGGCAACCGTTTTGTTTCTGTGTCTGGTTAGTTGTTCCAATACCGATTCATCTGCTTTTTCAAAGGCATACGCCCCGGCTTCCAGACATCGCACCAACTCCTCTCGCTGAAGGCTTTCATACTTCTGGGTGAACCATGTCATGGCCTGCACAGGGAATGAACGGAGTGCGTTTCCAAATGCAGCAACCTTCGCGGAGTCAGCTAATGCGTCCCAGTCAGAGGCTTGTATGGGGAGAAAATGGTACTTCCATAAGGGTGAAAGTGCTGCCAGCCAATTTGCGCGCTTCCCACCAGCCTGAAGGACATTTTCCGGCGGCACCTTTCCTTTTATGGAACACTCGAAAAGTTCAGGTAAATATTCGGGGGGAACAATTGCCTGAGCTGTGATGCAGGTTTCTAGAAATTCAGTTAACACAGAAACTGGCATCCGACGCATAATGGTGGGCAATAAGGCTTCCACCCTGGACGGGAGGTAAGGATGTAATTCTGGCGATGCTTGAATAAGCACTAGCCCCTTATTTCCCAACGGCTGATACCCTGCTCTTTCAGCCAGTTGCATCCCACCCATCTGGGCAAGCAGCGTTTCACTGTCGGTGTCCATTTTCAGGACCTCTCCCAGTCCAGAATC
>JBCDIQ010000133.1:0-13394 GCA_039024295.1 Bacteroidota bacterium
CATAAGTATACAAATTGTCAATTTTGTTTAATTTTTTTAGATAAAGTTGCGACAATAGTTTGAATTGGCAATGACAAGGGTTAGATTTGTTAAAGGGGATTTTGTTTTAGTTGATACAAAACCGTTATGTTACCACATACCACCAAGTTGGAAAAGAGTTTATTGGCAAAGACAGCAAATAGCCTGAAGGCCATTGCTCACCCAGTACGCCTTGCTATGATTGAGCTGTTGCAAGACGGCAAACGATTGAATGTTACCCAAATTTATGAGACCCTCGGGTTGGAGCAAGCTGTGGCTTCCCAACACCTCAGCATACTCAAGGATAAAAATATTCTGACCTCCAAGCGCGAAGGAAAGCATACTTTTTACTTCCTGAAGCATGAATGTGTGATTGACGTGATCACGTTAATTTTGAGTACACATGATGACTACGAGCCTAAAAAAGCTCACAGATAAAGGATTGAATACCCTGTTTGTTTAGGCATTTTCATATAGATTCATAAAAAAGGCGGCTTTCTATGGAAGGCCGCCTTTTTTCGTTGATAGTTTTCTTAACACTCCCAATACCGTTTGATGCCCACCAATTCCTGCATCACCGGCTTACGATGTGGTGGGGGGGCGAAAGGGGAAGTAGGGTCTTCCAGAAGCTGGTAGGCTACAGATACCCGGAGTAGTTCAGCTACACTCCACGCCTGGGCAATACAGCCTTTTGCGCTCTGCGGCTCATCTCCATCAAATATCTCAGATACAGACCCTGTTCCTGCATCCCGGAAATGGTCGGCAAAGTCGCGAATGAGCCAGCGGGCCTGCTCGCGTCCCAGTTCTCCTTTAACCCGAATGATGGCATCAATGTAGGGACCAATCAACCAGCTCCACACAGTACCTTGATGGTAAGCACCGTCACGCTGCCACTGGTCGCCATCATATACGCCCTTATAAGCTGGGTTTTCCTTGCACAAACTGCGTAGCCCAAATGGGGTAAACAGCCTGGATTCAACCTGCTTAAGAACTCCCCATGCCTTTTTGGGAGGAATCACCATGAATGGCAGGCTAACTGCAAATAACTGGTTAGGCCGAATGGAGTCATCTTTGAAATCACCATCTACGCAGTCATACAGGCAATTAAGTTTTTCGTTCCAGAAAGTTTTAAGGAAGCTTTTTCGAACCTTTCTGGCCAGTTGTTTACCTAACTGATAAGCTTCCCGGCTGCCCAGCTCTTTTTGTAAACGGGCATAGATTTCAATGGCATTGTACCAGAGGGCATTGATTTCTACAGGCTTTCCTTTGCGGGGTGTCACTACCCAATTGTCCACTTTTGCATCCATCCAGCTCAAGGCCGCATCATCGGCATAGGCTGCCAGCAGGCCGTCCTCAGCCATATGAATGCCATAGTGGGTACCTTTTTGGTGCCAGTTCAATATATCTTCCATGACCGGGAGTAAGGTCATCGCTACAAATGCTTTATCGTTAGTTGCCTGGTAGTATTTGTAAACTGCTACAAAGAACCACAGGGTAGCGTCCATGGTATTGTACTCCGGTACATGCTGATCATCTGGAAAGCGGTTTGGCAATATGCCCTGGTTCAGGTGCTTGCTAAAGGCATGCAAAATCTTGCGGGCATCTGCATAGCGACCAGTCGTAAGACAGAGTCCTGGTAAGGAAATCATGGTGTCACGCCCCCAGTCTGAGAACCAGTGGTACCCTGCAATGATGCTGCGGAGGTTATCTCCCCTTTGTACAATGAACTGATCTCCGGCGAGCACCAATTTTTGAAGGATCGGATGGTTGACACCGCTTTCCTTCACTATTTCTTTGCGACGAGTTTCCTCCTGTTGGACCATATCAAATGCATCCCGGTCCATACAAGGCTGTGTGGAGGCAATCACGCCAATCTTCTGGCCCGCTTCCAATCGTACCGTAAATTTTCCGTAGGAGAACAAATCTTCAGTGGAATCCTGCCCCCGCTGATGTTCTTCCTGGTACTTAAAGTTGTAGTACCAGTCAGGTGCTGAAGTGAATTCTGCTCCAGGAACCACCAAATGAAGTGGAAGACTCGATGCAGTAGGCTGGCAAAAGAACCGGCCTTCTCCGTATTCAAAATTGGTAGAAAAATGATTACCCGCATGGTTGAGCTGATGAAAATCCCGAGCCGCTACCAGCGGGTTTAACGCCAATTCAAATCCTTCAGGTGCTGCCAGCACTTCATAAAGGATCACGGTGGTGTTTTCTCCATTTACACAAACAATGGTTTTTTTGAGTTTTACCCCACCAGCCTCGTAGTAAAACTCTGGAAAAATTCCCTGAACCATTTGTTGTAAGAAAATATAACCCTCTGGCACAATTGCGCCTTGAAAGGAATTGCAGTATAAAGGGTAAGATTTTCCTTTAATATTTAGGGTTTCGTCCAACTTCGATAACAATACCTGCCTACCGATAGGAGGGCGGCTGGCCGCCACCAGTAACCCATGGTACCTACGGGTATTGGTCCCAATAATGGTGGAACTTGCCCATCCTCCTAAGCCATTGGTTTCTAACCATTCGTGTTGGGTGGCTTTGTTAAAAGAGAAAGTGGTATGCGTATCGAATGTAATTTTCATCAGTAGGCCAGCGGTAGTTTAGTATAAAAGATAGAATGGACGCGTGTTAAACACGTAAGGTAAAGGTAGACTTACCCACACCGGGTTCAAGACAAAAAAGAGAGACTATCTTACGTAAATGCTGTTTGTACTGCTGAGGTAAATATGGAAATTCAATATCAATAATATAGTGCTAAAAGTCAGATACCTTGATAACTATTCTTAACGGTGGATAGAATTTGTTGAATGGAATGAGGGTTTTTATACAATAATACCAAAGATTACGGACGTATATCATGATATTTGTTTAAGGAGTCAGATTTTAGGCCTCTTCTCAATAAGATTAGATTCGTCGTATTTTCTTACGAACGCAATGTTTCGGTCCACCTAAGAAGTTAAGATAGTTTTCCACAGTAATTCAGGGCCTATACTTCATCTTCGTAATCTAATCCTAACAGTTTGTTGAGGGCTGATTGCAATTCTGCAAAAGCGTGCCGGTCTCGTTCACGAGTTGCCATGTCCAGTCCATCTCGATAGGTTTTTTCAGCCAATTCTGGTTGTGAAGTTTCCTCATATGTTTTACCTAAATGATAATAGAGCCCCACATAATCTGGATGCCGATCCATAAGCAGGGTAAAATAATGGATCGCTTTTTCGTGGTCTTTTCTGCTGCTGAATTCGTACGCGATAGAATAGAGCGTAAAGGCATCATTAGGGTCCTTTTTGAGGAATAATAGAAGTTGTTCCAGGCGATCAATTGCCATTTTATATTATGGTGATTTGTGAGTAAATTTGTGCAAAAAATTAATCGCTGCAATTTATGAAAATACTAATTGCGATCAGCCATGTGCCTGACACGACAACCAAGATCCAATTTGATGAAAGTGGTTCAGGAATCAACCGTACGGGTGTTTCCTTTGTGATCAACCCCTATGACGAATATGGATTGTCTCGTGCCCTTGGATTTCGTGAAGAAGGGAAGCAGGTAAACATCACTGTTCTGACAGTTGGTGGCCCTGAGGTTGAACCCACCTTGCGTAAAGCCCTCGCCATCGGAGCAGATGATGCAGTACGCATCAACGCAGATGCAACTGATGCATATATAGTCGCCAAACATATTGCCGATTATGCTGAGCCTCGTGAATACGACATCATCTTCACCGGAAAAGAATCTATTGATTTCAATGGAAGTATGGTGCCCGGTATGGTGGCAGAAATGCTGGACTGGCCCTTTGTATCTTTTGCTACTCATATGGAAATGACAGGAGATACTTCTGCCATGCTCAAGCGCGAGGTGGACGGTGGAGTTGAGGTGATCGAAACCTCCTTGCCAGTGATGGTGAGCTGCCAGAAAGGAATTGCTGAATGGCGTATTCCTAATATGAGGGGAATCATGGCTGCCCGTAAAAAGCCCTTATCCGTGGTAAATGTAGATGAAACCGCTCCTCAGGTAGCTACATTGAATTTTAACTACCCTCCGGCAAAAGGAGATACCGTATACATTGAATCAGATAATGCCGGACAACTTATCCAAACCCTTTCAGAAAAAGGGATCATTTAACAACGCGCTACAACAAAATACTTATGTCAGTACTCCTTTTTGCCGAACAATCAGAAGGTAGTTTCAAAAAAGCCACATTTGAAGCTGCTACTTATGCCTATGACCTTGCCCAGCAGCTCGGGGGTGACCTTCACGCTGTGGCCGTAGGTCCCGTAAATGATGATGCCCTTCAGGGCTTGGGAAGTTATGGGGTTTCCAAAGTACATACTGTTGGGAATGACCGCCTGGATGCATTTGTCAATACTGCCTATGCTGCTGCTGTTTCGGCTGTTGCCAAACAAATAGATGCCAAGGCCGTGGTAATGGCCCAAACCTATAATGGCCGTGCGATCTCTCCTCGTGTTGCTGTAAAACTCGATGCCGCCCCCATATCTGGCGTCATTAATATGGTAGAGCCAAATGATGGTTTCAAAGCCCAACGGATGTCTTACTCCGGTAAAGGAGTAGAGTCTTTTGCGGTAAAAAGTGATAAAGTAGTTATCACAGTAAAAACCAATAGCTATAAAATCGAAGAACATCCAGTAGATGTCTCAGTTGAAGCATTTAGCTTTCAGCCTTCTGAAAACGACTTCGGAGCGGTAGCAAAAGAAATTGTGAAGGCTTCTTCAGGGATTTCTTTGACGGAGGCGGATTCAGTAGTTTCCGCTGGTCGTGGAATGAAAGGTCCAGAGAACTGGCCAATGATTGAACAGCTTGCCGAACTACTGGGTGCTGCTACTGCCTGTTCGAAGCCAGTGTCCGATATGGAATGGCGCCCCCATCACGAACACGTGGGCCAGACCGGCATTCAGATTGCTCCAAACCTATACATCGCAATTGGTGTATCAGGAGCAATCCAGCACTTAGCTGGCGTAAGTTCTTCTAAAACCATTGTGGTGATCAATAAAGATCCAGAAGCTCCATTTTTCAAAATAGCTGATTATGGAATTGTGGGAGATTTGTTTGAAGTCGTGCCACAATTGATTGAGGCAGTTAAATCTGCCAGGGCTACCGCCTGAAAATGATAATTGACTGATCCACAGGCAGGGAATCGTGAGTTACACGAAGTTTTGTGTAATCTGCGATTTTCTGCTATTTTTGATCATACCCCAAAAGCAAAAAACAATAATTCTGGTGAAAAAAGTTCGTCTTGATATCATTGGCTTGTCTTCCAGTCATTCCCAAATCGGGCACTACGCCTTGGTTTTAGGGGAAGCAGAGGGCAATAGAAGGCTGCCAATCATCATTGGAGGAGCCGAGGCGCAAGCAATTGCACTTGAGTTGGAAGATATTAAGACCAATCGCCCCATGACCCATGACCTGATTTTCAACTTGTCTAGTCATTTTGATATCAATTTATTGGAAATCGTCATCAATGATTTGCATGAAGGGGTGTTTTATGCCCGGCTTATCTTGGAGCATAATGGGGAAATACATGAAATTGACAGCAGGCCTAGCGATGCTGTAGCTATCGCGGTTCGATTTAGGGCACCTATTTATGCGTTCGAAACTGTGCTTGATGAGGCCGGAATAATCATTAGCGAAGAAGGGGAAGGAACCTATGCTGATGAAGAGAGCGAGTTCTCCTTAACACAAATTGAGCAATCTGAACCAATAGAAGAAGAGCCCGAAGAGCCTGCTGCTGCCACGGGAGGAAAGGATGCAAAAGTTAATAAACTCACCAAGTTATTGGAGGAAGCACTTGGAAGAGAAGATTATGAGCGTGCCGCTCAACTTCGGGATGAAATTTCCCGAATGAAAAAAGGCTAATTTTAAAGGTCAACAAGGTTAATCTTCAGAAAAGAGAACATCTTTTCCGTCTACGCTTGTGAGTTCCCCCAAAGGTGGAATAAAATTTGCACCCCAAGAGTACCTTTTCCAGTCTTAAATGTTAGAATTTGACCAACTCGCATTCAGGTATGCGGTTCAAATCGCGTATTTTTATAAACGGAAAAGGCTTTTCGCTCACACATGGCAAACACCGTTAGTCAGGTAGTTAATTTTTTTCTTCCAAATATTACGGGAGATAGCTTCGAAGCATCAAATCAGCTTCGTAGAGCACGCACCTTCGTGCTTATATGTTTAGTTGCCACCTGTTTGTCCTTATTGATTCCTACCATTTTTTTCCTGGTATTTGGGGGGTGGGATTTAACTGATTTCATGTCGGTCGGGTTCGGACTAGCGAATTTTTTCAACCTTCTTTTGGTTAAACGGAAAGGTAACATCAAACTTGCCGGGACCTTATTTACTTTTGAGACAGGTGTCCTCTTGATAACTGTAAGCTATTTCCTTGGAGGGCTACAAGCTTGCACATTGGTCTTCTTCGTTGTCTGGCCGTTAACCACCACTTTCATCCTGAACTTAAGGGCAGGTTTGGTCACTGCCTTGATGGGGCTGTTGGTTCTAGGTACTTTTTTCTATTTCAAAGCAGAGATCAGTGCTGTTCAGCTTATTGATGGGGAGGTGCATGTCTTCATGGTGTTGATATGCGGGATATTGGCCATCGTGTTCATTACAGCAGTGGCCTTGGCCTACCAACAGTTTCAACGAGAATTTATCCGCCAGACAGAAAATCTGCTGAAAAAACTTGAGGATACTCAATCTGAGTTACTTCAAGCAAAAGAGGAGGCAGAAATGGCCAATGAGGCAAAAGGTATTTTCCTGGCCAACATGAGTCACGAAATCAGAACGCCGTTAAATGGTGTGATTGGCATGGCAGGCCTTGCCCTGGATAGCGACCTAAACCCTGAACAACAGGAAATGGTGGAAACGATCCGTAATAGCGGTGATTCTCTCCTCACCATCATTAATGATATCCTTGACTTCTCAAAGGTTGAGGCAGGAAAAATTGAGCTTGAGGTACAACCTTTTGACCTGAGAATGTGTGCTGAGGAGGCACTCGAACTGTTTGCCCCCAAGGCATTTGACAAAGGACTGGAGGTATTACTTTCCATTCCAAATGGAGTTCCTACTCAGGTGAAAGGCGACATTACCCGACTTCGTCAAATTTTGACAAATCTTGTTAGCAATGCCATCAAATTTACTGCTAAAGGCGAAGTAATGGTGTCTGTCGAGGTCCTCCCTGGTGTTGCTGGTGATACCTATCATTTTACTGTAAAGGATACAGGTATTGGCATTCCTGCTGAGCGAATGGAACGGTTATTTCAATCTTTTAGCCAAGTAGATGCCTCTACTACCCGTAAATATGGGGGAACCGGGCTTGGGCTTGCGATTAGTAAAAAACTGAGTGAGCTCATGGGGGGAAATATGTGGGTAGAAAGTGAGGAGAATGTGGGGAGTAGCTTCCATTTTACCGTTGTTTTAGAACCCCTTGAGGATCAATCAAAGCCACAAACCCACGTATTGCAAGCCGCGCTAGCGGAAGCAGGCGTGCTGATTGTGGACGATAACAATACCAACAGGTTGATTCTTACCCACCAGGTCAGTAAATGGAACCTTCAGCCGGTGATGGCTGCCACAGGAGGTGAGGCATTAGAGCTAATTCAAGGTGGGAAAAACTTTTCCCTGATCTTGATCGATATGCAGATGCCGGAAATGGACGGTATCCAGTTAGCTTCAGCGATAAGCAAATTTTATGGCGATCAGGCACCCCCAATGATTATGCTGACCTCTATGGGGGCCCAATTGGTTACCGGGGAGCAAAAGGCATTCTTTGCAGATGTATTAAATAAGCCGGTACGTGAATACAAACTGCTCAATACTTTAATAAGGGTGTTGGGAGGTACGGCCAATGTGAAAATAAGCAACGATGTTTCCTCTGAAACAAAACAACCTTCTCAAACCGAGGCACAGGTTCCGCTACGCATCTTGATGGCAGAGGATAACCTCATCAACCAGAAGGTAGCGACCAAAATGATGGAAAAGTTGGGATACCGGATAGACATCGCTGGAAACGGGCTGGAAGCGGTAGAAGCACTCAAGAATAGGTTTTACGACCTCGTTTTCATGGATATCCAAATTCCAGAAATGAATGGGCTGACAGCTACAAGCGTAATCAGGGAAGAAATTGATGCTAGTAAGCAGCCAGTAATTCTTGCCATGACTGCAAACGCGATGGTCGGGGATCGGGAACGTTATTTAGAAGCAGGCATGAACGACTATATCAGTAAGCCGATTCGTTTTGAGGAACTTCGAGAGGTGTTAAACAGATGGAAAACTCACCTTGAACAACAGGCTCCTGCTTAAGCTTATCCTATTTCTAGCAAAGGTTGATACGACATTCTCAGCAGTACCTGGGCCGTTGCCACCACATCTTTTTCACAATATTCTCGAATTCTATCGACGTTTCGATTGTGCCAATACACGGCACTTACTTGGCTACCATCAATGTCATCTTTTGATGAAGGCACCCCCAAGATAGCTCCCAATAAATCGAGGCTGGTGTAAGACTTATAGTCTCCGAATTTCCATAGCTCCATGGTATCAAGGAAAGGGGTTTCCCAAGGCTTTTTACCTTGGGTCTGGAGGACACCGGGTAAGGGTAATTGATGGATAAGGTACCTCCTTCCCAAAAAAGGAAAATCAAACTCTTTACCATTGTGGGCGCACAATTTCCTTCCCGATTTTTGCTGGGTGTACTTCTGGACCATTTCGCCAAATTCAGCCAGTAACTCCTGTTCGTTATCTCCGGCAAAGGATTTGAGGCGGATTTCTGGTTTTCCTTCCGTTGAGAACTTCAAATATCCACAGGAAATACAGACCACTTTAGCAAATTCTGCATGTATACCCCCTTTTTCGAAAAAAAGCTCTTCACTAGACTTTTCAGGCTCCTGTTGCTGGTAACGGCGGGATTTCTTGTCCCATAAGGTCTGCATCCTGGGAGGCATCTCATAATAGTCCGCTACCATACAGGCAGTTTCAATGTCAATAAAGAGCACATTTTCCAGCTCAGAAGTACTAAACATAAGGATCAATCAATCTTCGTAGGTAAACTTGCCTGTTTCGGACAGCTCCCGTGCCGCAGGCATCAGCTTTTTCGCTTCTTCCAGCACATTGTCCGTTTGGTGTAGCACCGGATAATACCCATCATCCTGATATAATTTGCGGCCAATGAGGGCCTTCAGGTTGTTATGGATGTATTTCTTTGATGCCTGATACCCGACAGGATCAAACGTTAATCCATGCGCTTCCACATAAGACTTAAACTCCTGAAGAAGTTCTTTATCCACTTCAAAACGATTGGTAAAGTCGCGTGAGGAACTAAAATTTCGGGTAATGGCTTCGTGGTCATCTGCATAGACATAGGCAAACCCTCGGAACATGTCCTTAGAATTAAGGTCGGTCAAAAATTTACTCAGGCCACTGGTGTCAGTAGAGACAAACACATCAGGATAGATTCCACCGCCACCGTAAACGGTACGTCCGGCAGCTGTTTTGAACACGAGTGAATCGGGTACAGGAATCTTACTCTCGTCATAAATTTCTCCAGACTCAAACCGCTCTACAATCTCATGGTTGTAGTCCTGAGAACTCTTATCGTAAGGTTTCTGTATGCAGCGTCCACTTGGGGTATAGTATTCCGAGATAACTACCCGAATGGCAGAACCATCATCAAATTTTTTCTGAATCTGGACTAGGCCTTTTCCGAAAGAACGGACACCAACTATCAATCCGCGGTCATGATCCTGGATAGCTCCAGAGACAATTTCACTGGCAGAAGCAGAGCCATAATCGATCAAAACGACCAAGCCACCTTTTTCAAAGCTGCCAATTGAAGACGTTGCTACATATCGTTGCTTGCTTTCGCTTATTCTCCCTTCAGTAGAGACAATCAGCTTGTCTTTTTGCAAAAACTCGTCCGCCATTTTGTAGGCCATGGTCATGTATCCACCTGGGTTCCCGCGAAGGTCCAGGATAAGGCTTTGCATGCCTTCGTCAATCAGTTCGCCCAAGTGCTGGCGGAATTCATCGTAAGTAGTTTCTGAAAAGCGAGTTACCCGCATGTAGCCGGTTTCATCGTCCATCATGTAGGAATAGCTGACGCTATAGAGTGGGATTCGGTCACGGGTAATATCAAAGTCGATCAATTCCTTAACGCCACGACGAGCCACACTTACCACCACATTGGTTCCTTTAGGCCCCTTGAGGTTTTTCATGACATCTAGGTTGGTGATATTTACCCCGGCCAGATTCTTGCCATCGACCTTTACAATCCGGTCCCCAGCCATGATGCCTTGCTTTTCACTCGGCCCACCAGCTATAGGTGTGACAACGTAAATGGTATCTTCCAAAATGCTGAACTCGATGCCGATCCCATCAAATCCTCCCGTCATCTGTTCTTCCATTTGCTTCATTTCAGAGCGCGGAATATAAAAGGAATGTGGGTCAAGGCCATCTAGCATGCCCTGAATTGCATCATCCACGAGCTTATCATTATCCAGGGATTTTACGTAATTCCGCTGGATGAAGTAGATGGTTTCCTGAAGCTTTCTTACCCCATCATCTATCGAAATCATACCACGGGAACTGCTCTGATCGTTAAGTTTAAACCCTACAAGGAGGCCTACGATGATAAAAGCAATCCCAAACAAAAGGTATTTGAGAATCTTGTTCATGCCAATATTTTGTTTACACAAATTTAACCTAAATCGTGTAGATTTAAAACGATCCTTTAGAACCATGGTTTTTCGCAATTTTCACCTGCTGCTCTCTACCTTGTTACTTTGCTTGTTGTTACAAAGTTGCCGGTCACCTTGGAGTATCCGCCCAGAAGGACTTCGGAACCTACAGTTAAGTTCCCAGATGCCAGGGGCAGAAGACCAAAGATTTCAAGGGTATCAGGTAAGTGATACGGTACTTCGCGAAGAAGGCTATGAATGGCAAACCCTTATCATTCACCATGCGCAGGGGAATGTGTGGGTAGAAGCCGATTTTTTTAAAGGGGAAGTGATCAATCGCCTGCGAATTGAAACCCCTGAATTTCACGTAAAGAAAAAAATTCGGGTAGGAAATGTATGGAAGGAGCTGCAACCAATGGCAGCCGGGTGGAACCTTACCTATCTACCCACTCACCAAAGAATAGATGCCTACTCAAGTGAGTTTCCAGGGATTCATTTCCTATTTCCCACAAAAGAAGCCCCCAATCCTTCGGAAGCATTGTCTATAAACAGTATTCCCCAGGATGCTGAGATCGTTGCAATAGTTGTAATGTAAGCCTCGGAAAGTTTTCCCTTCCTTTTTCTGGAGGATTCCCCTTACTTACAACTGTTAATACAAAATCAACTATATGCCCCTGATCCTCAAAAAGAAGTCTGCCCTGCTGGTGTTCCTGATGGCCGGGCTACTTCCAGGGATCTTTATGCAGCGCGGGCTTGGTCAGACTCAGCGAAAGGCCCTCCAGATTGGATTAGGGATGGGGGGAAATGTATACGTGGGCGACCTTTCAGATGCTTCGACTTTTCTGCACAGGGTATACCCAGGGGGAAATATCTCTCTTCAGGCAGACGGCAACAGACGAATCAGGGGACAAGTAAATGCTGGGTTTGGAACCATTGCTGAGCAGTTTGATGAAGAGATTCCCCCCACGCCAGATGGACTATTTCCCGTACAGTTCATCGAGACTTCTTTTTTTTACCTGGACGGAAGACTCCGTTTTTTCCCGCTGCCCCAAAGCCGATTTCAGCCCTTTGTTGGAGCAGGTGCAGGGTTTCTGATTTTTTCCCCTAAAGATGAGGAGGGAAAATTCTTGAGCGGAGCTTTTTTGACCCGTCCCGAAGGAGAAGAGTATCCCACTACTATTCCTCAGCTTCCCCTTTCCCTGGGAATTAGGACCAATTTGAATAGCCTTCTGGGAATGGAGCTGGAATATGTGTTTAGGGTGCTTCCAACGGATTACCTGGACAACACCGGCCAATTAGGCACAAGAAGTGGAAACGACCAGCTCCACACCTTGCAGTTTGGCTTATTTGTTAACCTGCGTGGGAAACCCGACCCCATCATACGCCAGCTTCCCGATTGGAATAATTCTCAACGCCTCGTATGGCAGCAGGCTGATAGCCTGGTTCAATGGCCAAAAACCTTGGGTTCTGATGCTGATGGTGAAGGATCGGCAAAGGTGATCCATGCACTTGCGCCTCCTCCCTTCGAGATGCCTGAAATAGTGGTAGCAATCCCCCGGTTCATCCAGCCGTTACCGCTCGCCGATCAGGTAATTCCGGTAGAAATAGAACCTGTTATTACACTGGCACGCATTCGCTTCAGTCCAGCTCCACGTCTCTCATGGCCCATCCCTCCCGTTTCCACTGCCATTCCGGTAGAGGAAGCTGTGCTTCCCAAGGTAAAAAGGGTATTTCGCTTATCAGGGGTTCGGCCTGAAACAGCTTTCATGTTGACTGCACGAAAACCTGCGTTTAGTCCGCCATCGATTTCCACTTATTCCACCTGGGAATTGGATCAGTTGCAGCTGTGGTGTTATTGGGAAACAATTTCTGAATATGCGGCCCAATTGGGAGATGTGTTCTATTACCGACCGGCTTCCCCGGCGACGTATGCTGAAGTACAACGCCGATTCAGGGTTCCGCCCTTCATGGTTCAGGAGCTTAACCCTGGGATAGGAAATAGGGGTCGGCTTGCAGGAAAACTGTTGTTGCCAGATTTGCGAAAATGGGCTGAAAAGGGACCTGTTCCCGTGGGGGAGAATTTTACCTACTATCAGTCAAAGGCAGGAGAAACCTTGTTGGAGCTAGCAAATCGATTTGGGGTAAACCCTGATTACCTACAGAGGGTAAATGAACTCCCCAGTAAAGAATTATTACCTGGAACCTATTTGATCATTGTAGGTCCACCAAAAGGTACAATTCGATAAATATTTTCTCTCATTGGGCAAAATGGAGTTCGAAAAAGTATCCTAGGGAGAGGGATTTTCACCTATTTTAACCAGAATACGTTGTTTGACAACATCCCTTCAGAAATGGCACATTATATGCGTAAATTTGATAAGCCCAAGCGTTGATCTTCAAGCGGTAACGACATCTTTGATTTTTAATCAGATTTATCGTTAACAGCAGAGGACAAAACCAGCCGCTCACTCGAAATCTTTGCTATGAAAACCAGTGTTCTACTGTCTCTTTTGCTTTCAGTCTTACTGTCAGGTCTCGTTGCCCAAAATGAACCGAATGGGAGCATTCAAATTGGAGCAGGTATAGTTGCCTTTTCATACAGGGGAGATTTGAATGATGAAGAGTTTCTGCTAGACCGGGTGTATCCTGGAGGGAATTTTTCAGTTCAATTTGACAGTAAATCCCGTTTTCGGTTTCAGC
>JBCDIQ010000134.1:0-13369 GCA_039024295.1 Bacteroidota bacterium
AATTTGGTTAAATAGCTATATCAACTTTTCAATATTTCGGTTTATAAAATGATAACATTTATTGTTGGGCACAGAGAATAAAAATCTGCAATTTATTTTTGTTTATCGATACTTAGCGATCATTTTAAAAGTAACGCCTTCTCCTCACTACCCATGAAAACCATCCTCTTCTTCTTATTTGCCCTACCAGGTATAATATACTCCCAACTCACTTGGGATCGGACGTACAGTGCTCAGGGAAGCATTGCTTACGCCATTATGCCCAACTCCACCGGATATGCAGTGGCAGGTGATCATGAGGCATCAGGGCAGTTATTATTGTTTCAACTAGACAGGTATGGCAATCAGTTGTGGGTAGGTTCTTATGGCAGGAGATATGGGTTATTTGATCGGGAATTTATGCAGGATGCTGCCCAGGCACAAGATGGGAGTTTTTTCTTGGCAGGCCTGAGTTACAGCATCCCGGATACCAATTGGGGAGGACATTTCGCCTATATCGTAAAAACGGATAGTATGGGCAGGCAATTGTGGGATTATCAACGGTATACTTCCAAAGAAGATATCCCCTTTTTTTCTGATTTTACAGATGTAGAACCCACGCCAGACGGTGGATGTATCGGGGTAGGATATGTGTATGCGGATAAACAAAATGTGCCTGTAGGAGCAGTAGCAACCAATGGCTTAATTGTAAAACTCGATAGCAGTGGAAGGGTTGAATTTGAAAAACAATATGAAATAGCCCCGATTGATTTTTCTGTTGATTACAGTATTTGTAAAATAAATGGCTATTCAAATGGGTATTTTATCATTAATACAGCAGATAATTTTGATAAGTTTAGCTTGCTAAAAATCAGCTCCTCTGGAGATTCTCTATGGTCAAAGGTTTATCGTGATCCTAATGCAAGTGCTTCTAACTTTTATTTAGGGGATTGTCAAATTAAACCAACGAGTGACAATAACTATCTACTTACAACTGGTGGAAGTGAGTCTGGTATCATAATGAAGTTAGACAGCTTGGGAAATACCATTTGGGCTAGGTATGATATCATGTATGGTGCATGGAACAGCTTCGAAGATCAAGACGGTAATTACGTGCTATCACATGGTATATTTACCGTACTCTCACCCTGTACACCTCTGAGCCATACGATTTCTTTGATGAAACCAATTTCATCCGTGTCCGACAAACAGTTCCCATTCCCAACCGCCAGTACCTCCAGTTGATCGATATGCGAGATGGCATCCGTGTGATGAAAACGGACTGTGAGGGCAATGTGGTCGATCCCCTGCCTTGTGCATTTGCTACGGATATTCAAGAGATACGATCAGCTGGGAAAGGGTTCTCGCTGGCTCATGGCCCCGATTCATGGATGTTGCAACACCGAGGTAAATCTATCCCTGAGCCTTGTACCGTTACGGTGCATAATATCCAGGGGGCTTTAGTACTCACCGAATCGATCAGCTCTACCGAAGCGAGGATCTCCATCTCACATGAGTCTTTGACTAAAGGGTTGTATGTCATTCAGGTAAAAGATGAAGCTGGGCAGGTGCTGTTTCAGGGAAAGGGGTGAAGTAGGGATTAATTTCCCCTTAATTGTTGCTTTGCCCGCGCTAAGTTATTCCGTACATTCTGGTTGCCGGGGTTCAGCTTGGTGGCACGTTCATATAGGCCGATTGCTTGGGTGAGTTTACCTTGGTTATGCAAAATGGCTCCAAGGTTGCCTAATGGTTCTGCGTAATTTGGGTCAGCATCAATTGCCCGTTGGAAAAATTTGGCTGCATTTGCCATGTCATTGCCCTGGAAATAGATTACGCCCAGGTTGTTGGCCGCCAGGGCATTATCTGGCTCATGTTTTAAGGCATTTCGATAGGCTTTTGCAGCATCTGGTTTTCGGTTGAGGTTGTAGTAGCATACGCCCAGGTTGTACCAGGGGCGTTTTTGATCCGGGACGAGTTTGAGGCTGGTCAGGTAATGTTGGGCTGCTTCTACAAACAGGGATTGTTTTGCCTGTGAAGGGGGCATACTTTCGGCCTTGCCCCTAAGGTCTTCTGCGAGATTCAGGTGGGTGCGAAAGCTTTCAGGGGCCTCTTCAACTCCCGCTCGAAACAGGGTAAGCTGGTCTTCCCATACAGGTACGCGTTGCCATGTGAGAACAGAGAATCCCAAGGTGATGGCGCCTGTAAGTCCCCAAAATATGGGGACCAACTTCTTCGCGTTGATTTTTTGAGCCAGCGTGTAAATTCCCAGGACAACCAACAAAGAGCTCCCAGCTGTGGGTAAAAACAGAAATCTTTCGGCCATGGTGGCTGCGATGAGCACCAGCACATTGGCCACGATGGCCAGGGGTAATAGGTACATCCAAACGCCCAATGCAAACAGTTTTCGCTTGAAAATTCCCCAAATGCCCAAAAGGGCAATGCCTAGCATGCCGATTCCGCCCAATAAAGCCATAGGATGTCCCATCCCCACGACGGGCGTTTGCGCAAATGAATAATCATACCGAAGGGGAAAAGGAATCAGGGTAAGCCGTAGGTATTCTCCCAAGATGTATAGCTGGGTCCCTATCTGTTCGCTTGTAGATGTTGCTGCAAGGATGGCATTATTCAGCACTCCTTGACTGGTGGCATCCCCACCGTCGTCTAGCACCAACCCGCGAATGCCCAGGTATACCAGTGCTGCTGCTAACAGGGGGGAAGCTACTTTTCCCATTTCTTTTAACGAAAGGGTAGGTCGTGTGACATAAAGGGCTATCGGGGCGATGAACACATAAGCAAGCGCATTTTCTTTTGAAGCACAGCCCAGCAACAAAAATACTCCACTGAGTACCAATGGGAGTGCGGCTTTTGAAGGATCCGAAGCAGCCTTCAGGCTTTGGCCAAAGCTCAACCACACAAACAGAAATGCCAACAATTCGTCCCGGCTTTTCACATTCGCAACCACCTCCACATGCACTGGATGAACAGCGAAGATCAATAAAACTCCCCACATGATTGCCTGCTGTTGGGGAGAAAGCAGTTGGCGCAGCACCCGAGCCATTACCCACAGGCAGAGGGCATACAATAATACATTGATCAGGTGGCTCATCTTGGTGGAGAATCCCCCCAGACTTTTCTCCAAGGCAAAAGTCGTCAAAGTTATGGGGCGGTAGGTCCCCACATTTTGCTGATCAAACCCATAGGTGGTTCCTTTTGATAAAATATCTCCCATTCCGCTTAGGCCCCGGGAGGTCACCTGGTTTTTTTCCAAGTACACATCATCATCGTAAACATATTCATAGGAAATGGTTCTTCCGTACATCAAAAGGCTTAGTCCCAAGCAGATCAGGGGAAGGCCCCAGACCGACCAGTGCACAGAAGATTGAGGAGTTGAAGAGGTCTTTTTCTTGCCCATTTTACCCGAATTACGCATTTTTTCTTCTATCTTTCGAAAAAAACGATCTCATGCGCCACTGTTTCCTGCCATTTTTTTGCTTGTTGATTTGCCTTGTTGCTTGTAAGAAAAGTCCTGAGCAAGGAAGTGGAACTCCCTCTGAAGCCCCTGCTAAATTTACTGACTTTACCCAGGAATTTCTGGATACCTTGTGGAGCTACAACCCTGGCTGGGCGAGTTACGAAGGAAACACCCGTTATGACAGCCTGCTATTTGTCCCAGATGAGGCAGGAACCCAAAAGAAGGTTGCTGCCTACCAAAATCTACAGGTACGGCTCGCTGAATTTGATACCGCCGGCTGGGAGACCTCGGCTAAGATGGACTATGCCATGATGCTGAACCAGTTGGAAAGTGGCGTTTGGTACAACACGACCTTTGATAGCAGAAAATGGAACCCTTCGAGTTACAATCCGGGAAGCAGGGCAGATCGGATTTTGAAAAATGTACGTCGCCCGTTGGATGATCGGTTACGGGTGATCAGTGCCTATTTGGCCAAAATCCCAGCTTACATGGCTGCGGGGCAGGCAAACCTGGATCGCCCAACCCTTGAGCATACCCAATTGGGCATCGTGCAGGTTGCTGGAAGCTTTGAGGCATTTAAAACATCTTTGCCAGATTCACTTGAAGCCTCGGATCTGACGCCCGGGGAAAAAGAATTGTTCTTCAATCGCCTTGAGGCTGCATTTGAGTCTGTAAAAAATTACCATTCCCATCTCAGGCAAGTCGTGCTCCCGGCTGTAAAGGCTGATCCCAATCGGCGTTCATTCAGAATTGGAGAAGAGCTGTTCAAGCAAAAGTTTGAGCTGGATCTCCAGGCTGCACTTTCCGCCGAAGAGGTAGTGGCGAAAGCACGGGCACGTAAGGCTTATTTACACCAAAAAATGGCGGAGGAGGCTCGAAAACTCTGGCCGATCTATGGGCCTGGGATGGCCATGCCTGCCGATTCTATGGAGATGATCCGACTGGTCCTCGATGCAGTTTCCAAGCAACATGTGAAGCCAGAAGCGTTTGTGAGTACGATCCGAGGCCAAATACAAGCATTAGAAAAGTTTGTCCGGAATAAGGATTTGCTGACGCTTGATCCGGAAAAGCCCTTAGTGGTACGCGAAACCCCAAAATACATGCGGGGAGGAGGTGCTGGTGCCTCTGTTTCCAGTCCTGGGCCTTATGACAAAGGAGGAAATACCTATTACAATGTCACACCACTTGATGATTACACCCCTGAGCAGGCAGAAAGCTATTTGCGGGAATACAACGACTTTACCTTGCAAATTCTCAATATTCATGAGGCGGTGCCTGGCCACTATGTCCAGTTGGTTTATTCTAATGAATCTCCCAGCATCATCAAAAGTGTTCTTGGAAATGGTGCCATGGTAGAAGGGTGGGCCGTTTACAGTGAACTCATGATGATGGAAGCCGGGTATGGAGCAGACCAGCCAGAACTGTGGTTAATGTATTATAAATGGAATTTACGAGCAGTGCTCAATACCCTCCTGGATTATGCTGTGCATGTGGAAGGAATCGAAGAGGCTGATGCGCTTAATATGCTGATAGAGGAAGGGTTTCAGGAAGAACAGGAAGCCAAGAACAAATGGCGACGGGCACGATTGAGTCAGGTGCAGCTATGCAGCTATTATACAGGATTTGCCGAAATCCTTGATTTGCGAGAAACACTCCAGGAAAAATCGGGAACAGGCTTTGATCTCAAGGCCTTCCATGAGCAATTTCTCAGCTATGGAAGTGCCCCGGTAAAGCTTATTCGACAAGCGATGGAGAAGGGGCGATCCAAATTATAGGCATAAAAAAATGAGGCCAGGGATGGCCTCATAAGGGGGTAAAGGTAGGTAAAACTAGAAGGGATCTCTAATAAAGTATAGGAAAGGAAAATTTCTTTTCTTGATTGTTTCAAAGATAGGCAAACCTACCAGGCAGTACAATACCAACAATGTGGTATTTTATGTACCAATAAGTGCGTAAAAAAGAAAAAACCACTCGAAAGTGGCTTTTTTAAAATCTGTCAGGATCTCAACAACTAGGATACAAAGAACGAATAGTCTTTTTATAATAATACACCTATGGTCAAATTCGCGGTGTAATTAAGTCTTCCGTAAGGCCTCAAGCTCACATCGCTGATGGCATCGAGGGTGGCACTTTTGAAGGATTGGTACCTGGCATCAAATTCAACTCCCAGGCGGAGTATCCGTAGGAACCGGATATTTGCACCTAATACCGTTCCCAGACCAGCTTTTACAGTTCCATTTCTGAAGTCATCGATATTTCTGGATACCAGGTCTTCTCCTACAACTGTGACCGGAATATAAATACCAGGATAAATGTCCATCCAATCTCCCAAGGTAGGGTGCCATTCGATACCGAGGATACCGGTAATGTCCTGGCGTCGTACGCCTAAATCGGTGGAAAGGCCATTATTAACTTCGTAATTCAAATTCTCTACCCCAGCCCCTACGCGGAACCCGATCTTACTACGAGTATAATACCGTAGGTTAAGGCTCAGGTTGGTGGTGCCATTAAAATCTGCACGGGCATCGTTGCTTAGGTTATTTCGTGTAAACGTATTGATGTTCGCAGTAGCACTGAATCGCTGAGCGTGCATTTCTCCAATACCTGCAACGAATAATAGTAAGAGGGCAGGTAAGATGAAGGGCTTATAGATATGAGGTGTTTTCGTTTTCATGACTGTTGGCTCAAGTTTTTTGGGTGTGTGATTGTGTGTACGCAAATATGAAGAGAGGTTTCGCCTAATGGGAGGGGGATTGACCAAGCGTGTCGGTTGGGTGAAAAAGCGTAGCCATTCAGGAATCCGTTTTTTTCTGGGGAATGATTTTTTGCCACCAAAGTTGGCCTGCTTCCTTTTTTTCCTGTCGTTCCCGCTGGCGCCTACGGCGTTTCCGTTTACGTCTTTTTTTATTCGCTTTCCGGTTGGTGATCAAAACGGTACGGGCAGATATGCCTACTTGTCCGGTATACCATTGGTCTCGCCCCACCAGGTTCACATTGGGTTTATAGTCCAATGAAAGGTGAACTTTTAGAAGCGTTAGTTCTACGCCTGCAATCAGGTCAACTCCCGTCGTGAACTGTCCTTCCTCATTACCAGTGGAGATACCGGCGCCTGCAAATGCGTTAAGTCGCCTTCCTACAAGGTTATGGTGCTGTTCCACCAATAAGTGTAGGGTGTTGGTATTTCCCAGGTTGGTTTGGGCAATAGCTTCCAGGGTAATTTTCTTTTGGATCCGCTGTTTGACCGTGAGGCCTACAAATCGGTTTTCGGCAGGCCCGTTCCCCAATCGGAGGCCCGCTGAGGTCATGTAGGATTGGCTAAACCCGTTTATCCAAATCGTGAAAAGGAAGCATAGTGTCAGAGTTCTACACATCAGTCGTTTCATGAAGCATGAACGATGGTGATGGGGGAAAAATTGGGGAGATTAGGTGATAGGTGTTAGTGGTGAGGTTGTAGGAGGGGAATTTGGCTTCTGGATAAGACGAGAGGTATCAGATTTTTTCAAGTCTTATGGTTAATTGTTTAGCCGAAAAATCCTGATTATCCCTATGTTTTCTGCAAAATTGTTATCCATAATCATAAACTCCCTAAAATCAGCAGCCGATTTGGAAGTAGGTACTCTTTTGTAACCTCGTTCTGCATACCTTTTGTTGGAATTATCGTTTGGATAAATGGAATATACATTGTTGAGTTTGTCTATACGTAATTTTTGGTACAGTCTGTTCTGTGAAGGATCGTAGACTGACCAAAACCAACCTTCTCCTCGTTTTGAGCTAAAAAAATGAATGTTGAAAAGGTCTTGGTCCATCAATTCCTTTACCTCTAACATACCAGCATCCCGGATTTGTGAGGTATATGTTCTGATATTCCTCCATTTGTTTTCAGGCCCTTCCCAGAAATAAAGATTTTGGGGGAGGAATGAACTGTCGACTGTTAGTACCAGACGTCTAGAAAGAGCGATATTCCAAAAAACAAGCGGTTCTGTCCTGTTAAATTGGTAGATGATTGAATCTTGGGAATAGGAAATAGCTACATCTTGGACTCGACTTTGAATAGAGGTAAGCCTTTTATTTTGGTCAAAGAGGAGCTGAAAAGTATCTGTACGAAAATATTCACTCGTGTCATACTTAACTGCGAGGTTTCCCATTGAGTCCAGGTATCCAAATATCCCCCTGGTTAGGCCATAATACATGACGATTTCAACATCTTCCCCTAACCCAATGAAAGGATAAACATCTGGGAATGAATAGTCCAGGCCAAGATTGTGTGCGATAAAGTAATCCTCCCCTTGCTGTGCGTAGGAATAGTCACCTAAGATAATTGTAAAGGCGAAAACTAACAGTGATGAAAAAATATCTTTCAAAGCTGAGGCTCGCTAACTTCTCTCTCCCCCAAAATACTTCCTCCCCAGTACATTAGCTGCTACCGTCCCAAACAGAATGATGCTAATCGAGCTGAGCGGCATCAGAATCGCTGCCACAATCGGAGAGAGCAGGCCTTGAACGGCAAAACTCAACCCGATCACATTATATACTAAAGATAGACCAAATCCATACTTTACCAGGCGCATACCGCCTTTGGAGAAGTTGACCAGATGGTTGAGCTGGCCCATTTTACCTGCCTCCAAAATGGCATCACAGGCAGGGCTGAAGGTATTGATGTCCTCAGAAACGGCCACGCCTACGTCACTTTGCTTCAATGCACCGGCGTCATTTAACCCATCGCCTACCATCATGACCTGAGCCTGCTGGTTTTGCAGGGATTTGATGTACTCCAACTTGTCGTGAGGCGTCTGCTCGAAATGCATCGGCACTTCCTTGCCGATCACGGCTTTTAGGTTTGCCTCTTCCTGGGGGCTATCTCCTGAGATGAGCGACAACTCATAACTCTTCTTCAGCTCTTGCACCAATTCTTCCAGCCCTTCTCTGTAGGTGCTGCTGAGCAGGAATTTGCCAAGGAACTTCCCATTTTTCAATAAATAGGTACCCTTGCCTTCGGGTAAGTCTTCCTGGGTGTGGTGTAGGGCCCAACTGTGGGAACCCAATACCCATTCATGGTCGGCTATCCATCCTTTAATTCCTTTTCCTGTATGTTCTTCAAATTTAGCGCAGGTTCCCTCAGGAGCTATTGCCAGGTATTGTTGTATCGCTTGGCTTACCGGGTGGGTGGAGTGTTGGACCAAGGCAGCTAATTGGGACTTTTCGGCATCTGATAACCTATTCCCTTCAAACTGAACGTGCTCTTGACGTGCCTGGGTGAGCGTTCCGGTTTTGTCGAACACCAGTTGATCCAGGTTGGCCATTCTTTCGATGGTGGCCGTATTTTTCAGGTACAACCCATTTTTACCTAAAATCCGCAACACGTGACCAAGGGTAATAGGAGCCGTCAGGGCCAATGCACATGGGCAGGCAATGATCAATACAGCTGTAAAGACATTAAAGGCCATCTCCGGCTGGGTAAACCACCAGTAAATCCCAGAACCAAACGCTATGAACAGGATGCTGATGGTGAAATATTTCCCAACCCTATCGGCCAAGCTGCTCAGGCTTTCAATGGGATTGTGGTCAAAGGTTTCATCGTTCCAAAGCTGGGTCAGGTAGCTCTGTGAAACGCGCTTGGTGAGCTGAAGCTCAATGGTTGCCCCAACCTGCCGTCCACCAGCATATATGAGGTCGCCTTTCTTTTTGCTTATCGGACGCGATTCACCCGTGACAAAACTGTAATCCAGCAGGGCTTCTTCGCTTTTCAAGATGCCGTCTGCTGGAACCAGCTCTTGGCTGCGGATCAAGACTTCATCTCCTGGGTCCAACTCAGGCAGTGCCACGCTCTCGGCTTTGCCGTTTTTTTGCTTCCGAAGCACGGCAACTGGAAAATAGGATTCATACTCCCGCTCAAAAGAGAGGGCATCGTAGGTTTTGTTTTGAAACCATTTACCGATCAACAAGAAGAACACCAGCCCCACCATTGAATCCAGGAATCCTGGTTCTGCCAGGAAGAGAATTTCATAACCCGATCTGAAAAACAGGGTGAGAATGCCCAAACTGATGGGCACATCAATATTGAGCCGGCCATGTTTCAGGCTGGTATAAGCTGACCGGAAGTAATCACTGGCACTGTACAGCAGTACCGGCAAAGACAGCAGCAGGTTGAGCAGACCAAAAAAGTACCCAAATCCCTCTGTGTCTTCCATTCCCAGGTACTCCGGGAAGCTGAAGAGCATGATATTCCCCAGGCAAAATCCGGCAATGCCCAGTTTGTAATAAAACTTCCGGTTGTTGTGAACCGACCGCTTTTTGTTTAGGTCTTGTAAATTGAGGTTGGGCTCATACCCCAGGGTAGCAAGTAGCTCGACCAGTTGACGTAAGCTGAGCTGGTTTTGCTCAAAGGTAACCGAAAGGTGTTTTTTCAGGAAGTTTACCTGCGACTGCATCACCCCGGGGTGGAGGCGATACAGTTTTTCCAATAACCAGATACAGGAAGCACAGTGAATTTGTGGCAGGTGGAAGGTGATCCTCGTTACCTCCCCATCAGTGAAATCGATGAGTTTTTGAATAACCTCCGGACTGTCGAGGTAGGCAAACCGGTCTCCTTGTGGAGCCGCTTTCAGTTGAATCCCTGGATTTTCTTCCAGGTTGTAGTACGTGCACAGGTCATGCTCATTGAGGAGCTCGAACACTGTTTTGCAGCCTTCGCAGCAGAAATATTTTTCCCCAATGTGAATTGAATGGTCTGGGCACGTATCCCCGCAATGGTAGCAGGAAGTTTTGGTTTTACTTGGAGGTGAAGGTATCACACAGTTTAGGGTTAGTCTGGCTAAACTACCCGTATCTATCCTGAAAAAAGCTGTGTCATCGCAGGAATAAAGATGACTTTTGTCAGCTTTGGAGTAGGATATTTACTAGCTTTAGAGCATGAAACGTAAGGTGGTATCTGCCGATAGGTTATCAGATTATCTTCCGGAGTTTGTATATGGAGGAATTGATGGATGTGTGACCACATTCGCAGTTGTGGCTGGTGCCTCCAGGGCTAAATTAGACGCATCTGTAGTGATCATCCTTGGCTTCGCCAACTTAATAGCCGATGGCGTTTCCATGTCTGTGGGAAACTACCTTTCCGAAAAAGCTGAAGCCCATACCTACGATAAATTTCGAGAACGGGAGCTATGGGAAATTGAGCACAAAAGGGAGGAAGAAGTCGAGGACGTTCGGGAAATTTACCGAAAAAAAGGTTTTGAGGGCGAACTCCTGGATCAGGTGGTGGAGGTCATCACAGCCGATAAAGACCGGTGGGCGGATACCATGATGCGGGAAGAGATCAAGATGATCCCTAGCGATAAATCTCCCATCAATTGTGCCATTATGACCTTTGTCGCATTCACAATTATGGGCCTGATTCCACTATTGGTTTACCTGGTTGATTGGTTGGGGGCTGGGGTAGATAAGACCATGCTTTTTCCCACTTCCTGTGTATTCACTTCCTTTGCGTTTTTATTTATCGGATACCTTAAAAGCAGGGTCACAGAGACTAATGCGTGGCAGGCAATGGCAGAAACGTTCCTGCTGGGTACGGTCGCAGCAGTTCTTGCCTATTTGGTGGGAGTGGTGCTGGAAACCGCTTTTCTTGGGTAAAGGAGTGAACTATTCCCTGTTTTTTGTGTAAAATCTCCCTGTTTTGCTCATATTTGTAGCATGATAAACCTGTCGCAAGCCAAGCTCAAGCACCTCGCTGTACATAAAGTAGGGAACAAAGTTCGGGATGAGGGGATGATTGCCTCCGAGAAGCCGATTGAGCTCACCGAAGAACTCCAGGTTATCCTGGAAGACTTTTTCCTGAAGCCATTCAAATCTGACTTTTTTCATCAGTTCTGGCATGAAACTGACCTTGGCCTGAATGAGGTATATACGTTTGTCAAGCAGATTTTTACCAATCCACATGAGGAACTTCATCCCCAGTCGGTGAACATCCTGAAGCATTTATATTCCCATTCTACCCATCCAAATACGGAAGGAGGGGAGCTGTATGTAGCACATTTTCGGGAATGTGAACTGGGAGATATGACGGTAGATGCCGTAGGGATCTTCAAGTCCGAGAATAAAGAAGTGTACCTGAACCTGGATACGGAATCTGAGACTGTGGCCCTTCGTCCTGAGCAGGGCATTAACATCAAGCGACTGGATAAAGGGTGCCTGGTGTTCAATACCTTTGAAGATGATGGATTTAGCCTGCTGGTAGTAGAACGCAACCAGGGAGAAACCCAATATTGGCGGGAGGACTTCCTCAAGGTTCAGCGGCTGCAAGACGACAGTTATCAAACCCAGAGCTACTTGGACCTGTGCTATGATTTTTGTGAGGAGGTGCTTACCCGTGAAACCGATCGAAAGGATCAGGTAGCCTTCCTCAATAAATCCATTGACTATTTCTCCCATAACAAAGAGTTTGAACCAGCCGAGTTCAAGCAAAAAGTCATGCTGGAAAACCCTCAGTATGCAGATAAATTCGAAGATTTCGCTACCCAGTTTGAAACTGATACGGGATTAGAACCGGAGCAGTCGTTTCAGGTTTCCAAGCAGGCCGTTCGGGAAGCAAAACGAAAGTTCAAAAACCTGATCAAGCTCAACACAGGCGTTGAGATCAAGATTCCCATCAAAGCAGATGTGGGATTTGTGGAGCGTGGGTATGATGAGCAGCGAGGGATGGGATATTATAAGCTGTATTTTACGGAGGAAGACTGAGGAACAGTTATCGGTTTACAGTTTTCAGGTTACAGTGGTATGAACCATTTCCACCAACTGAAAACCGATAACCGCAAACTGCAAACCTAAAATACTTCGCATTTCCAGGTTGTAATCGAAAAAAGTTATAACTATTTTCGATTGTAATCGAAAAATGTCATGAAATTAATCAGGCGGACCCTGTATGAAGAGTTAAAAAGAAATCTTTTTGAGGGAAAGACCTTATTGCTGCTAGGTCCAAGGCAAGTCGGAAAAATCACTCTTATTCAACAGTTAGTAAAGGCGTTTGGAGAAGGGGTATTGATGCTGAACTGCGATGAACCAGATATCCGAAAACTGTTAGAAGAGGTTACTTCCACTCAATTAAAAGCGTTAATAGGTCCAGCTCGATTGGTGGTAATTGATGAAGCTCAACGTGTGAAAAATATTGGACTCACCTTAAAGTTGTTACACGACCAGCTACAAGGTGTTCAGGTAATCGCTACTGGGTCCTCCTCCTTTGATTTAGCTAATATGCTCAATGAACCCCTGACTGGAAGGAAGCTGGAGTATCGGTTGTTACCCATTTCCTCTGAAGAATTGGCGACCCATCATGGGCAGCTTGAAGAGCAAAGATTACTAAGGACTCGATTGGTATTTGGGATGTATCCCGATATCATTACTCAGCCGGGAAAAGAACGTCAATTACTTGCCAACCTATCAGGCAGCTACCTATATAAGGATGTTTTCAATTTTCAGGATGTGAGGATTCCTGAACTATTGGGACAGTTACTGGAAGCCTTGGCTCGTCAGTTGGGTCAGCAGGTCTCTTACTTAGAATTAGGACAACTCACAGGAGTAGACTCTGAAACAGTGCGAAGGTATATAGACCTTTTGGAAAAGAGTTTTGTCATTTTTCGACTTCGTTCATTTAGCAGGAACTTACGAAACGAATTGAAAAAAAGCCGCAAAGTTTACTTTTACGATAACGGTATTCGCAATGCGATCCTAGCAGACTTTACTCCGCTTGAATTACGATCAGATAAGGGCGCATTATGGGAAAATTTCCTGGTGAGCGAACGACAAAAGCTGCTACACAACCATCAGCGATTTGCCAATACATGGTTTTGGCGAACTCGGCAGCAGCAGGAAATCGACTACCTGGAAGAGGAGGATGGCAAATTACCGGCTTTTGAATTTAAGTGGAAC
>JBCDIQ010000135.1:0-13283 GCA_039024295.1 Bacteroidota bacterium
CTCATAGGAAGCTCAAAGGTGCCCAAGATTTGAACTCCCTAATCCCCTATACTTCCACCTTAAATTAGGGGTAGTTTTGGTTTGAAAATGGGGGTAGGCGCGTTAGTGCATCCATGATGTTTGGGGTAGCTAGGTTTAATGCTTGGGTGAGTGCATGTGATTTGAATAATGGGGATGAGATGAGAGCAACTAAGCAAGAGATTCTTGATTATTTCGTAGAACAGTATCGAAAAATGCTCAATGAAAATTTAGATGATTATATCCAAAATTTTGATAAATACATGGAGATAAATAACTGATTAATTTCACATCATAAGAAGTTAATTTGGAAATTCTCTAAACCTCATTCAATAAACCGGACACGTATTGTCATTGGCTGAAAAAATCGGAAATTGAAAGAAAAGAACTCAAATGCAATATTTTGAAAGGATTGAGTCCAACCCACACATAGTCTTGGGAAAGCCTGTTATCAAAGGAACAAGAATTACTGTTGAATCTATCTTGCGTAAAATTGCCGGTGGATACTCTTTTGATGAGGTTCTAGAAATCCATCCTCATATTAAAAAGGAGGATATTGTGGCGACTGTTGTGTACGTCCATCAAGATGAGAATGAATGATTTCAATAGCTGAAATCTATAAGCGGTATTTTGAGAATACCGCTTATTTTTTTGCCCATAGTTACCACCTCCAACCCCAAGACATAGAATCAAACGAAGTGCTGTAGGACAGAGGGTTTCTAAAGCCATAAAATCCGTAGATTAAGGTTGAATCTTCCCAACAAAACACCCCACCTATGCGCCATTTCACCAGACTAATCGCTTGCTTAAGCTGTGCCTTTCTGCTCACCTCCATCACCTATGCCCAGAACCTCTACGAAACCCAAATATCCGTTGATGGTAGGCTGAGAATTTCTGATGTGCAGGTGGCAGCAGATGGGCACATCTACCTATCGGGAGCCATTCTGCCGCCTATGGGCTTCGACTCCTCCCAGGCAGTGCTGATCAAACTCGACAGCACCCTGAATACCCAGTGGATCAAGAGGTACCGCGCCACCCGGCTAGATGACTTTGCCGCCATTACGCAGCTTCAAGATGGGAACCTGTTGCTCACCGGAGCCATTCGTGGATTTGGGTCATTCAGTGGAGGCAGTGCCTACAAAATTGACACCGCCGGGAATGTGCTGTGGAACAGGCTGTATGAAGAAAGCCGGGACGACCGCATCATTCGGGCGTTTGAGCAAAGCAACGGGAACCTCCTGTTTATCGACCGAAAAGGGGTAACTGACAACCCGACCAAACTCCTGAACACAAATGCCACAGGCGAGCTTTCCAATGTGCGCGCATACGAAGACATAAACTCCAATGGATTGGTCATTGATGTAACCGAAGAAGGCGCAAACGGCCAGTATTACCTCATGGGAGATAGGCGAGGGATGTCGATTAGCCTAAGAACCTTTATTTTGCTCACGATCACAGAAAGCCAACTCGTGAGCAGCCTGCAATATGACTACCAGCGTTCCGGTTTTGTAAGCGACATGATTTTTCATGAGGGGTTTATCTACATCGTAGGGGCGCTAGTAGACCCCACAACAACAATCTCCACCAACAATGCCTTCATGGCCAAGCTCACCGCTGATGGCCAAATGGTGTGGCAGCGGGAGTTTTACGAAACTGCTATCAAGGATGAATTCTTCTCGGCCATTTCTCCCACTTCCTCTACCGAATTTGTGGTGTCAGGTATTAGCCGGGAAATAGGAGACACCACCAGGAGCTTGCTGGCCAAGATTGATTCGTCTGGCCAACTCATCTGGAGCAATACCTACAGCAGGTTCTTTGACCAAAGACTGGGAAATGTGCAGCCCCTCAGAGATGGCAGGCTTCTCCTCACCGGAGAAACCACTCCAGATGCCTGGTTGCTGATCACCAATAGCCAGGGGAAAGGCGTGTGCAGTGGTCGTCCAGTGGTACTCAACGATTCGGCCATTACTGCTACCATGGACACCTTGATTTACTCAGACAATCCCAATATGGTGAATAACGACACCATTGCCCACCATAACATTGACCTTGTTTTCCAACAGAACGATGTGTGTATCATATCTTCGGTAAAGGCTGGCTCAGATGACCGTTTCGGCATAACGGTTTATCCCAATCCGGTCACTGATCTGATAAGCATCCAATGGGAGCAAATGCCACGAAATGCCGTTCGCATGAAACTCAGAAATGCCCAAGGTCAAGCATTGTTCTCTCAACAAGGAATTGCTGATGAGCTTGATATATCCCGTTTACCGACTGGGCTTTATTTTCTGGAGATTGAGGCAGATGGGCAGGCGTATCACTGGAAGCTGGTGAAGCGGTAGAGAAGATGAGCTTTTTGGGGGCCGATCAGAGAGTGATTGGAGGAGTTAATAGAAATGGTCAAGCTCATTGGATTTACCAAGAATGGAAAAGGAACGATAGGCAATTTTCCATTAGAATGTCGTTTGTCTAAGAGACTGTTTGAATTTTATTGTTTCGAGTTCAAAGGCAGGATTTTGTTGAGATGGCAAGGAAATTTTTCGAGGAATACCGAGGTATTTCGAGAAAAATGGACGAAGCAAGATCGACAAAAGACAAGTTTGAACCGCAAAGAGAGAATTTGAAACAGTCTCTAAGATTGGCTTTAACCGAAATATGCGCATATTAGCAATGGTAGTGATCAAATTCATTCAACTATGGTTGCGGAAAATCTGCTGAAACGGATTGAAAAGATAGAAGCCTTAATCTCTGGGGCTCAAACCCCTGGGGAAAAGAATGCGGCAATTTTAGCCAAGGACCGAATGCTTCAGAAGTACCCTGAGCTGAAAGCACATAAAAATACGATAGAGTACAGGTTGAGCATGCCAGATCTATGGCATAAGAAGCTGCTGATTGCGCTTTGCCGCAAATATGGAGTGAAACCGTATCGATATTACCGTCAAAAGTACACGACAGTAATGGTGAGGGTGAATGAAGATTTTCTTAACAAAATTCTATGGCCTGAATTTGAGGAATATTCTCAGCACCTGGAAGCCTTAATATCGGAAATTACGGATGACTTAATTGGAAAAATTCACACAATTGAGGAGGAAGATATCATCCGTGGGGAATTGAAATAGGGCTAACGTACTTCGATCTTGAAAGCTGGAGTTACATTGGCAGACCGCTCCTGTAGGCGATGGCCGTGAATAAATTAAATTAAGCACACTTGGTTTGGCGCGTTTAACCTGAACAGGGAGAAATCTAATTTGATATAAATCTACGTATCTCCAATTAGATTTCGCCTTTAACAGGTAGCAGTTGCCCATTTTTGATCAGCAAGCAGTTCCTAGAGTTACCTGCTAAATGGCTACCTGGATTGAGGCAGTCCCCATCATCCAACACCACCACCATGATCCGAATCATCTTGACCGCTTTGCTGTTTGTTGCTGCCTGCAACCCAGCACATACGCCTCCAGATAAGCGGGAATCAACCAATCTTTCATCAGCTCAAGAGACACCTTCCCGCTCCCTTGAACCGTCCAATAAATACACCACTGGTGATAAGTACCTTGCAATCGAAGAAGTGAAACGCAGTTCAGGGAACAGAATTTCCTTTCAGGTAAGCTGGGATGCTTCCTGGCGCAGTGGGGGCCAATACGATGCCGCCTGGGTATTCGTCAAATCAAAAGAACAAGGAAAGCCATGGCAACACGCGAACATTCGTCCAAGTACAGCTAAAGTTGAGGTTAATGATTGCTCGGACGGAGCAGCGGCAGCACTCAGGGTATCACCGGATCAGGTGGGCATCATGATTAGCAGAAAAAATGATGGACAAGGTGATAATGACTGGACCATTTCTCTGGCGTTGGAGGATGTTCCGAAAAGCCCAATGACCCAATACCAGGTGTTTGGATTAGAAATGATCCACGTGCCAAGCGGTGCGTTTGAGCTGGGCACCCTTAAATGCGAAAGAGATCGAAACGAAGAGCTAACTCCTGGTGCAGGTGGCGCACCGTACAATCCCTTTTTCACCTTTCAAAAGGGGGCAAAGGACAATTATGGGGGCATCTTCAACGTAACCTCTGAAAACCCAATAGAGATTGGCAAAGAAAACGGAAATCTATTCTGGCTTGATGCAGACATCCGTGGCGCAAATACCTTTTCTGGTACCCCTAATGGCACCCTCAGCACCAACTTCCCCAAAGGGTTTGCTGGCTTTTACCAGATGAAGTATGAATTATCGCAACAAGCCTACTGTGATTTCCTCAATACGCTGACACCCGAGCAGCAAAAATCGAGAGACATTACCCAAACCATCGAATTCAGGCGACCCATTGCTGATTATCGCAATGCGATCCTTTTTGAGGAAGGTATTTTTCGTACAAATAGGTCCCACAGACCGTGCAATTTCCTTTCGTGGTTGGATGGACAAGCCTATGCAGACTGGGCGGGGTTACGGCACATGACCGAACTGGAATTCGAGAAGGCGTGTAGAGGCACCCAAGAAGCAGTCTACCGGGAATATGTCTGGGGTGTAAATGAGGTAACAGAACGCCAAAACATGCGCTTTTGTACCACCATTTACCAAGAAAATAGCCTAGCGAAGGAAGAATCGGGCAGGGTGACCATCGATGGCAATGTTCACGCCAGCATGTTTTCCTACCAAAACTTCATCGATGTGTGCACGCTTCAAGGTAACTTTTATGATCCTGATTGTCGAGGCTGCCGTTCCTTCACCGGGGGAGATGGTGGCAGAGGGCCTGTGCGCCAGGGGATATTCGGTGTGACATCTGACGGCAGCCGTATCCGAGCTGGTGCCACCTTTTATGGGGCCATGGAAATGGGGGGCAACCTGCAAGAACCTGTCGTAACTGTTGGACATCCTTCGGGGAGGAAATTTGAAGGTACCCACGGCGACGGCACCTTGACGGCAAGCGGATTTAGCGATAACCTGGATTGGCAACCCGTAAACAATGAATATGGATTTGGCGGTCGCGGAGGCTGCTGGAAATTCCACGAAAATCATGCCCGTACTTCCGATAGGTTCAAAGGGCTGCGGACAAACCCTAACCGAAGGGCTTCTCACATTGGATTCAGGGGCGTGAGAACGGGTTGGTGATAGGTAGAATACTGAATTGTTATTTCTCAACGTAGCGGTTGTCACTTGTATATTGATAGCAGAATGCAATGATTCCAAATTACCCCTTCAATGTTAAATAGCGATGCAGTACCGTTTCGAAGATGTGCCAGGAATATATATCTTTGGACATTTCACGGTCCATACATTTAATGCATTCATTTCATGCGGTTGTTGCTAGCCTACCTGATTTTTTGCTGCTCGATGCTTCCCCTGTTGTCACAAGACCACATCTATTTCGCCCCAACCCAGCCCGAAACCTTTACCGACCTGTACGTTACCCCAGACGAGCAGTTGCTCGTGATCAAAAGTGCCTACAACGTGGTGGTGCATGACACCAAAACAGGCAAGCGACTCCACCGCTGGATATTGCCCCAGAAAGATATACAAACGAGAAGCAGCAACTTTTTCCATTTTCCCTACGGGACGTTGCTTTCCTTGCCCAACAACTTCCTCGAGCAATATGGGCCGGATGTTTACCTGTTGGCCACGGATGGCAAACGTGCCCAATCCCATTACCTGACAACCGGCAAAAGCTACGGAGGCTGGATAGGATTTGACAGCAAAGTGAAGAATTATGTACCAGTTCCCCAGGAATTTGTGGGGTATGGATACGACGGCCGGGCCGTGTATGCAGCAGGGAATAAGGAAGATGGCTGCCCGGAAGAATACTGGAAGTACCGCAAAGCTAATACCTACACCTATTACCAAACAGACGAGAAGGGCGAGCGCCAAATCATTGTGAGCTGTGCTCGTAGCGGTCAGCTCGTACATGGAGGGAGGTACTTTTATTACATCACCAATGCCACAAAGAAGAAAAATCCGAACGAACGATGGCTCTATGACATGAAAGAGGGTACGGTGGTAAATGTGGAGGACTTGCCCGGTGTAACCCCGCTGATCACCCAGAAGGGATCACCCAGGTATATCCGCCCCTACTATACCGGCAGCTCGGAAGGGTACCTGCTCATTGGCCCTGGTTACCCGCCCACTGAAAAGCAGTGGAAGTTGCGGCCTGGTGATTATTTATACCAGCTGAGTGATGGGAAGATCATCCCTGCAAAGACGCTTGGCGAGATTCCCGACAACCATTATGTGAGCGCAAATTATCGCTGGCAACCGGAGAGAATCACCGTTACAGATGAGCAGGGCACCTACGAAGCCACAGGCATCCGGCAGTATGACAAGACCTCCATGCAGCCTGTTAGATTCATCCAGCTCACCAAGGGGCCTGTAGCACAAGCTACCTATGACAGCATCCAGGTGGCGAAAAAGGAAACAGCTTTTGCTGATGCAGTTGCCCGCAGGGAGGCAAGGCTCGCCAATGCCATTGCTGTCGCTAACGGCAAAGAAACGTGGCGTTATGAAAAGGAAACCCAAAGGTATTATGAAAGCCGTAGCAAAGTATATGCCCAATACACCACGGAGGCTAAGGTTTCTGGTAAATTGTCGCAGTATATCGTGGAGGGAGACGAAGTATACCTGCCCGGTGCCCAAGGCAGCAGGCGCGTGCAGGAAGTGGACCGCGAGCACAATATGTTGGTATTTGGTCGACCAGGTGCCACTGTGCGCAGTCAGGATGAAACCCAATATTTTCCCCTGAAGATGACAGATCGCATCTGCCTGCTGGAAACCCGAAAGGTAGACGTAGGCAAAACCGTGGATTGTCCTGCATGCCTAGGGGGCAAAGTGCAAACGGGCACCGTCATTGACCGCAACGCCAAAAATGACCGTCCCTATTATTTCAGTGGCTACGACAGTCAAGGCCGAATGAAGTATACCCGCCGGGCTATGACCAAGCCCGTTTATGGCACCTGTGGGCGTTGCAATGGCTCAGGTACTCTCAATGTTTCTAATGTTGCGGATCGGAGAACGTATCGGTGCTTGAGTACGCAGTAGAGAAAAGGTCATGGGAGGAAAGAAAAAACTGCCTCAAAGTAGTTATCCTAATAAACCATCCAACCACACACCCATGAAATTCAACACCATCCAGGCCTTTACCACTTACACCCGGACCCGATCGCCCAAACATGACTTCATAGACATCGGGGAATATCCAGCGGACTTCTTGTGGACATCCCCACCGGTATATCCGAACTTCTACCGGATATCAATCAAAGAAGGCCTGGAAAGTGACAAAGGCAGGGGATTTATGTACTTCTCCAGTCCCAATCAACCCATTGAATGGCAGGCGGATACGCCCTGGAAAGGACACTACATCAACATCACCGAAGACCTCATCTCCAATAACCAGCACCTGGAATATTCATTCCTCAACTATGGCTTGCACGAACCGCTGCACCTGAAACAGGAGGAGCAAGAGTTGATCACCCACCAATTCAAAGCGGCACTACAGGAATATAAAAAAGACTCCTTTTCGGTGGATTTACTGCTGGCCTACTGTAACCTGATCTTCGCCCATGTGGCCCAGTTTTACAAGCGACAATTTGGCGAGCGAAAGGAGCAATACAGCAAACTGGTAGATGACTTCTTCTTATTGCTGGATAATTATTATGTCCTGGAAAACAAGGCCCCATCAATCACTCAGCCTTCTGTACAACACTTCGCGGATCAGCTGAGCATCACCCCGAATTATTTGAGTGATGTGGTAAAGTTTTATACCGGTAAACCTGCACTGGAGCATATCCACCAGCACATCATCAAGGTTGCCAAGTCCATGTTGACCCAGCGGAAGGCTCCCATCTCGGAAATTGCCTATCAACTGGGCTTTGAATATCCCGGCTACTTCACCCGCTTATTCAGCAAGCGGACAGGCGTTACGCCCTCCAAATTCCGCAATCAGTAATTTGTGTCATTCTTCCCCTGATTTGTCTTTCGTACGCCAGCAGTGATAAGGTGAACTTTGAATCCACAAGTTTACAACATCACGTGTTATGGCATTCAATCAAACATTAGACTACGCAATCGAAAGCACCCTGGAGGGAAGGATGGGTGCAGCAGCATATCAAAAAGCCCTCGAACAACAGCAAAGCATCTCGGCTGAGGCTTACGGCACCATCAAGTACCTGGCAGAATTCGCTGTCCGCCCTATGTTCAGAACCCCGGTACACAAAACCCCCGCGGACCACGGCATGGAGCAATGGGAGGACATCTTTTTCCCTTCCAGCGATGGTACGCCCTTGGAAGGATGGTACATCCCCTCCGTTCTGGGAGAATCGGACAAACTCATCATCATCAACCACCCGATGCCCATGAGCCGTTCTGGATTTACCGGACACTTGGGAGAGCCTTTCTCTGGGGTGGATACCCTTGAAATCGACTTTGTTGCCCACATGGGCCACCTCTCACGGGCCGGCTACAACATCCTCGCGTATGACCTCCGCAACCATGGCAACAGCGGCACAGCCAACGGCGGCATCTGTGGCATTGGCCGCTATGAATGGAGAGACGTGGTGGGCGCTCAGGAGTACGTGCAAAACCACCCCAAACTCAGCACAATGAAGGTTGGTTTGTACAACCGGTGTACCGGAGGCAATGCTGCCTACGAAGCTATGTACCGTCGCCCTGAATTGTTCGAGGACGTACGGTGCTTCTTCGGCCCATTGACAGTTTCCATGACGGCCCTCATGACCTCCTTTGCTGGCCTCATGGGACTGGACCAGTACATGGAGCTCATGGACCTGGAGCAGCTGAAACTGGGCGGATTCACCAATGGTGAAATGCACCCACAAAATTATGCCCACGCCGTAAAAGTACCCTATCTCATGGCAGAAGTCCTCGACGATGTCTGGACGGACAACCCAAGAGATGCCCAGGAAATTTTTGACAACATCAGCTCTGAGGAGAAAGAGCTGTTTTGGATCGAAAACACCCAGCGCAGGTTCGACGGCTACAACTACTTTGGGGTGCACCCCGAACGCATGATCGCTTTCTTTGATACCTATATGAAGTAATCCTTCTTGACGGTTTTTAAAGGAAAGAAGATGCTTACAACAGCAGATGGGAGAAGTCTTGTCTGCTGTTTTTGTATGTGCCCAAATTTGATAGGGAAACTTTATGAACGATAAATTCCAAATGTATCTTTGTGAAAATAGCTTTGCAGGCTATTGATTAATGTTGATATTTATTGATGTAGTTGATTTTAGATTCACCATTTAAATGATAGAGACTGAAAAAACATATTCAATTAAACTGGTAAACATTTCTACAAAAGAGATTACTGAACATAAGCTCCTGGTAATTGAAGGTCTACATCCAGAAAATGGAAATATTTTGTGGAAGGTTGAGTTTGATTTTTTTGGTGATAAAATTGAAGTGGGGAAAGAATATTTTTTATCTAATGCTATTGATGGAGTAAGACGAATAATCGAGCCTTTATATTACCGAATGCTCATTAGATGGTGTGAGATAGATGCTGTTCAGTCGGGAATGATTGCAGATATGACTGCAGGACGAAAATTTTACAAATATGAGATAGTAAAAAAGGTAAACTTGGGTTCAATTAAACAGCGTAGGTCCAGATACAAGAAAGCTATTTTCTCTGTTCTGGCAGAAGCTTTGCCCGAAAATGTAGTTTCCTTGATCGAACAAGAAACTTATAGAAATGAGAAGTATTTCAGCCGATAGTTTCCTTTGTTAAGGTAAGGTACAGCTATCATTTTGCCTCAAGCATTATGGCAGGAATTAGAGAGAACAACATGAAAGTTCTAATATCCCTTCTCTTAATTTTATTTTCGAGTAGAGGATTTTCTCAGGACCTAACTGCTTTGAGGTATGATTTCATGAATCAAAAAATTGAGCGTGATTCCTTATCTCATTTCCCTTTGAATAGAACTATTATCCCACTTGACACAGGGTATTATTCTCAAACATACGTTGATTCTGAAGATGTCTACGCCGGGGTAGACTTCCATTGGAATAGCTTTTTCTTCGAAAGTCTGTTTACCCATCTAATTCCAGAAGGGTACCTGGACTCGACAGATATTTGTACAAAGATAAAACTGGACACTGTACAGCTAGGACCAGAAGATGAAGAGATAAGCGCAAGCATCCAGATCAATCCTGAATTGAGAGCCCAAATATTACACTCACCGAAGAAAAGGAAATGGGATAAAAAGAAATTATACCGTCAAATGGTTTTTCTCGGAGGTAGGAATAAAGGACCTAGATATACCTGTTCCAATCCCTATTTCTTCAAGAACAATGAAGCTGCGGTCATTTACGTGTCGGTTTTTTACAGACCTTTGATGGCTCAGGGATACATCGAGTATTATGAAAAGGATCGCCATAATAGGTGGCACCTTATTTCAATTAGGATGGTTTGGATGTCATGATGGTGGTGATGATTAAAATAACAGAAGCCCAAAAATCGCAAAATAGTCCTCATTCATTCCCATAAATGAAGATTTTTTGCCATCTTAATGCAAGAGGGATGGGGAAGAAAAAAACGACACAATCTTTACAATTCATAAGTCCCCTTCATCGGCACAATGGATACATCACCCTCCTGAAACGTTGAAGGACAAGAAGAGGACATCAATAAAAACGAATGACATGGAACGATTTAAACAGGGAATAAACTCATGGCTACTCACGATTTTCATGAGTTGCAGCCTATCCATTTACGCACACGACTACCACCAGGCGGATTTATACTTTAACCACCTGGTTGAAGTCAATAAAGAGTGGTTACACCATAAAAATGCTTGCCCAGAAGGAACCATTTCCTTTAGATCGGACCTGGATCGGATTCAGCTTCACCTCAACTTGGTAATTAAGTACTTGGTAGCGAATGTCCCTTCAAATTTAAACTCCTCACAGCTTGCGAACAGGAGGTACTTACTGGGTAGGCTCCAAGAATATGCCGACAACAAAGTGTTTCCGATCAACACCTACCACCCAACCCGGCAGCCTTACTTTGTAGATGAGGTAGGAACGAATTGTGCGGTTGGGCAGATGATAGACCTTTCTGGACATGAGGAGCTGGTGGCCAGGATCAGCAAAGTGCATAACTACGATTATATAGCAGATATTCAGACAGAAGGGTTAACAGACTGGGCAGATGAATTTGGCTTTAACCTGGAAGAGCTTAAATGGATTCAACCTGCTTATTCGCCCACTAAGCGTTTTAAACAAGTGCTTGGCGGAACAAACGGGCGAGTCGATAAATTAGCCTATAATTTTGTTGAAGGAGGCCTCCTTATTGCAGGCGAATTCACAGAACTCAACAACCTGCCTTGTCTGAATATAGGACGTTACAGAAATGAGCAACTCGATTGCTTGGGGAGCGGGGTTGATGGTATTATTCATGACGTGCTTGCAATCCATTCAGAAGGAATCTATGTTTTTGGTGAACTCATTTATAATGGGGAGGTATTCCCCGGAGCGAAGTATGACGGTACCACCTGGGCTTATTTCTCTGTTCCCGATAGAGATGGTGCTATATGTACATCTGCAAATGGTGCTGGAGGTAGGTATCGACTAGAAATGGCGATAAGTCATCCATCAATTCCTGGGTGCCAGGAAATTTGGCATCTGCTAAATGATGATACCTGGGAAAAACAGGCCAAAGTAAACGGTGTGATCTTGGATATTATGACCAGTAGATATGGCCAGGTCCATGTGGGTCATCTAGATACTGTAGTCACTTATAATTCGAACGCTGAAATTGATACTACCCTTATCGTGAACAATGTTCTATTCAAATCCAATCGGACCGATACCTGGTTTGGAACAGATGATAATGTCAGCGACACGGTGAATGTGGTAGCAGATGTAGGGGGGGCATTAATTTTTGGTGGTACGTGCAGCCCATCCGATTCAAATAATATTTGTATCAGCAGGTATTTTAACTCAACGTTACAACCGCTATTTGTCAATGAATTCGGGACTGAAAATTATTCCATTAAAACCATAGCTTATAGTTTTGGTAACCAATTTGTATTCGGGGGAGAATTCTTTTTTAGGCCAGGAATTGGAACATTTGGGAGTAACCTTGCTACATATGATTTAGTTGACAATCTTATTGAACCCATTGCATTATTTGATAGTACTGTGAATAGCCTTGCCTTTCTAAATAGGGAATTATTCATTGGTGGTAGCTTTCAGTCGAATTTAAGGACCGATAGTGTCAATTTTCTGGCAAGAGAAATGGCACCAGTCGGCATAGATGAATTCTCACCTGAAGCGGCTTTACAGATTTATCCCAACCCCTTTACCACCTCCATACAAGTAAAGGGGATTGCGAATGGGGCAAAATATGTCATTTCGGGGATTGATGGACGTACCCTTAAGAATGGCCAAGTCATGGATGGTAAAATAGACAATCTTGATTTCTTATCGAACGGGATTTATTTGCTGCGGTTGGAGACGGAAGGTGGGCCTGTTGTGAGGAAGATGGTTAAGTAGGGTGCCAATGGAGAGGAATGCGTTTGATTCAAGCTGGTGTAAGAGATTAAATGTATGAGCCTAATCGAAAGGGAATCTGAGAAAGAAAATGAACAGAGATGACATAAAACGGATAATTATCGATTCCTACCCTTATGACCTCGTTTCATTTGATCAAGAATATCCCAATGAGGCATATTGCATTCGACTGAATCGTGACCTTAAATGGGAAGTATACTACGCCGAACGAGGAAGTAAAGTTGATCTAACAGAATTTAACAGTGAATCAGAGGCGTGTTTGGATTTACTGAAGAGAATGAAAAAAGTATCTTCATGATAGGAGATGAAAAAGGAAAAATCATCTCCTACCCACAAGAAAAGTTCCTCAAGTCCAGCTGCTGAAAAATAGTAGCTCGCCCCAAATCCTTTGCACGGGTCTACTCTGACACTTCTATGCTGTTACAAATGAAATATCCGCTCCTACAATAATAAGATGCCTCATCAACTGGGGGCGGTGGCCCGCAAAACCTATCCGACTTCGCTCCCCGTTTCCAGGATTCCGTTGAGAACCGGGGCGGCCTGCGGCTAGCGTAGGATTTCGCAAGCGTTTTGGAACTTTTATCCTCACAAGTTCACACTCTCATAAGAAATAATTTATGCGGAACTGTTTTTTTGGATTGGTATATGACTCAAAGCAAGTCCCGACTGAGAACGAACTATGTTCTGTTGATTCTATTTGAAATTGTCATCCGAATTTCGCAACATCATTTAATTTTGCCCAATAAATCAAATAGGCAAC
>JBCDIQ010000136.1:0-13250 GCA_039024295.1 Bacteroidota bacterium
AAATAGGGATTCTCCTGAATTTGGGCAATCGTCTCTCGATCGCTCAAACCAAGTTTATGCTTGATCAAAAGGGCACCGATCACCACCTGTGCTGACTTCACCGGAGGGCCAGTCTTCGAGGTGAACCAACTATAGTACAACCGAGAAAGCTCATCCCAGGGAAATAGCTCCCGCAGCTTTACCCACCGATTCTCAGGGTTGAGCCCCTGGCTAAATGGGGAACCAAATAATGCTAAACGGCCTTGTTGGGGATTGGTAAAACGACTCATCTGCAAGCTTTTTGTCCTCTTACTTGCAAAAGATACACATTTTTAGCCAAATTTGCTAGAAAAACTAAACACAATTAATTGAAAATCAATTGATTATTAGTTGTTCAGCAGGCCCTAATTAATTACCAAAATTTTAAGCTATCTAATGGGTATTTGATAAAAGTAAAACCATTAAGTTCTTTTTTTTGGCTTTTTGTTAATCCAACCGATAGTTCATTTGCTTATATACCAGATTGTATCCGCCTCGTTCCAGGTCATTTACAAAGGATTCAATCAGTTCTTCTTCTTCCACATCATATTCTGCCTTGAGGTTAATCCCGAAGATCATTCCAATGGATTGCCAGAAAACGGCTGTGGTTCCGTTTTTCATGTCTTTGATCAAGCCATACATGGAAGTACCTGTTTCCCTGTGAACCAGCTTCACCAAAATTTTACCCTGTGAACGGGTCATCCGGCGGATATCATCTTCGTATTCCCCAAAAAGGTTTTTCTCCTTCTCTTTGATGTACTTTCTCTTTTTGGCTCCCTCGGGCATACTGGCAAGGGTGGCATTCACCTCTTCCAGCAATTCAGCGACTTTAACTGCATAGGGATACACTTTATGTACATGCCAGCGCAGCCGATTATAGCGTGCCAAGCGCTTTTTTCCGCGTCGGAGTTCTGCTTTGGTAGGCATTGAACCATTTATCTCCACCGCATCCATGTCCACCTCCCCAATCATAACCCCCTCAATAGAATAAATCTTGAAATTATGGGCTTTGGAAGTGTCCTGTGCATGTGAATAACTGCACAGAAATCCCAGCATGAGAAAAAATAGGTATTGTTTCATGGCATTTTTCTTTGTCCTGGTGGTAGCGATCCGGGTGTACGATCCTAAGGAAGTGTGTTAGCAAGAATAGAGGAAAAGTACACAAACAGTATTTCGCTATACTAAAGTACGCAAATCACATTCCAAATGATTGCTTTTTTATCTCAGGAATGTACATCTATAAGACGAAAAACTGTCAAGTGTGTCACATGTAAGGGATAGCGTGTTGGCTATGCCCCTAGGTAGCTCAGGTAAAGCTGGTAGTTTTCACCGTCAAAACACACAAAACGTATCTCATCAAATACACCTGGGTGTGAAGTCAGGTATGCCTTGACAGTTCTTAGCGCAATTTCGGCCGCAGGACCTTTGGGAAACCCATATACCCCCGTACTTATATTGGGAAAGGCTACAGTTCTAAGCTCATGCTGTTGGGCAAGTTCCAGGCTGCTTCGGTAACAGCTAGACAGCATGCTGTACTCATCTGCAGAGGCTTCCATCCATACGGGGCCTACGGTATGAATAACCTTTTTAGCGGGTAAATTTCCAGCAGTGGTAATCACGGCTTCCCCCGTTGGGCAGCCTCCCTGTCGGCGGCGAATCTCCTGACACGCCTCCATGATAGCTGGGCCACCCGCAAGATGTATCGCTCCGTCAACTCCTCCACCGCCTGCTAATGCGCTGTTTGCTGCATTGACGATGGCATCCACCTCTTGTACTGTTATGTCACCTTGTATGACCTGGAGAATATCTGTTTGCATGGTCTACTGAACTGATAGTGAAAATAGGTTCTATTCTATTGACAGGACGCTGTCAGGCTCGGGATGTAAACCGGACAGCTTTACTGATAATTCAACCGGTTGGTGATCAGAATAAGCAAAGCCCAGGTCCCTTGTTTTTACCTCAACCAGCTCAATGTTGGGAGACAATAAATAAAAATCAATGAGGGTCCGTGTGGTAGTTGCTGGATCGTATGGCTTAATCAATTGCCGGTTGGTAGGAATGTCTGGATCAAACGCCCAGGTCCAGCCTTCTTCCGGGTAGGTAGCTGCGATTGGAATACCCCCTTCAGCGGAGGGGATATCTGTAAAACCGGTAAAGCCTGGGGCCTTCTGGTTCCAATCTCCTCCTACCAACACATAATTTCCTTTTTGGTATTCCTCAATGAGGACGTCAGAAAGCTGCTCCATCTGCCGCTGGCGTAGGGTACCATCGTCGTAAGCAGAATTATGAGTATTGATAAGGATCAGCTCTTTCCCATTTTCAAGCGGATAGCGATTAACCAGGAAACAGCGATCAAGGAAGAACAGGTAATTTGGCCAATCATAGTTGCCCTCGAAGGAAAACCGAGTACTTTTTTGAGGCTGATAGCGGGTATACGTTGCAAGCCCTGAATGAACGCCACCCATGGGATTGGTAAAAGGAATAGGAATAAAGGCTACATGGTAGTTTTTTCCAAAACTGGCAGCGTACCCTCGGAACAAATCCTTAAGTACCTCATATTGATTGATGTGATAGCTTCTCCTTGAATCCTTTTCCACTTCCTGCAGCAGGATGAAATCATAGTCTGGAACATAGTCTTCCAACACCCGTTTAACCCCTTCCAGGTTTTTCTCTACGATTTCCCGCGGCATACGGACAGTTTCTCCTCCATCATAAAAAAAGTCTGATTCCTCCCCGAGGCCGCAATAGCCAATGTTCCAATTGAGAAGACGTAAGGTGTCTTGTCGCAAGGAAGACTGGGAGGCAGTCGATTCAATTTTAGCCTCGGTGGTGAGTTCCGGTTCATAATCGGTGATCATGGCATAGGCAATCATGCCCCCTACATAAAGTACGGCTAACCCAATTATGATCAGGAGGATACGAAAGATTCTTTTGAGCAGTTTCATGAGACAAAGGATGTGTTTGCCCAAAAGTACGCCATAAAGAAAAGATTACCTTGAAATTTTTCGTGGAATCCTCAAGTGGTCTTAGCCATGAGGTGTTGTTGCCATTTCCATGCAGATGCCATCATGTCTTCTATACTCGCTACTGCCACCCAGCCTAGTACTTCCTTCGCTTTTGTAGAATCGGAATATATAGCCTCTACGTCCCCGGGTCTTCTGGGCCCTACTACATAATTCAGTTTTTCTCCAGTTACTTTTTCAAAAGCCTGGATAGCTTCCAACACCGTTACGCCTTGACCAGATCCCAGGTTGAATACTTCATATTGGTCAGAATTGCGATTGGCCAGGAGGTATTCCAGAGCTTTTACATGTGCGGTGGCAATGTCTGTTACATGGATGTAATCTCGTACACAAGACCCATCACGGGTATGGTAATCCCCACCAAATACCGTCAGTTGAGGAAGGATGCCTGCGGCTGTTTGGGTAATAAAGGGCACGAGGTTATTTGGACGATTGCTGGGCAATTCTCCATTTAGGCCAGACGTATGGGCTCCTACGGGGTTAAAGTAGCGCAGGGAGATACAGTTTACCGTTGGTGTGGCTATGGTAAAATCCTGAATGATTTGTTCCCCCACAAGTTTTGTGTTGCCGTAGGGAGAAGCAGCCCGGGTGATGGGCGTATTTTCGGTTACAGGAAGGTGCGATTCATCAAGATCGCCGTACACCGTGCAAGAGGAGGAAAAGATGAAGTTAGGCACCGAAAATTCCTCTGAACATCGTAGCAGGTTGATCAGGGACTCAAAGTTATTGTGGTAATACCCCAGTGGATCTTTCACCGAGTCCCCAACTGCCTTCAGGGCCGCAAAGTGGATGATCCCCTGAACGTCATCAGTTTCCTCGAATACCTTCCTGACCAGTTCCAAGTCGCAGGTGTCAATTAGGTGATTGGTAAATTTACGTCCCGTAATCTGTTCTACCCGTTGAACCGTTTGCGGTTCAGAGTTGACACAACTATCTATGGAAACAACCTCAAAGGCTGGATTAGCAAGAAGTTCAATAGCTGTGTGAGAACCGATGTACCCACACCCTCCGGTAATGATGATGGTTGGCATAAAAAATATTTCGATGGTAACACTGCCTGTTAAGTACCAATGCCAGGAGTTAAGACAACCTCACCTGACAAGCAAGATAAAATGTGCAATTATCATGCAGGTAAATTGCTTACTTGCATCTAAATTATGAAAGTATCACAAATTTATAGCGCGATGCTTGAAAAACTCATACATGCAGAAATTTTAGGACATGAGCAGACCATGGCCAGAACTCGCGAACAATTAATCCCTGTGATTGAAACAGCGTGCTTGCAGGTGGTTGAATGCTTGAGAGCGGGTCATAAAGTTCTGTTGTGTGGAAATGGAGGGAGCGCAGCAGATGCACAGCATATTGCAACCGAGCTTACTGGAAGGTACAAAACCACAAGGAGGGGACTGCCTGCAATCGCGCTGACAACAGATACTTCAGCACTAACAGCTATCAGCAATGATTTTGGATATCAGGAAGTATTTCGCCGACAGGTAGAAGCACTTGGACAGGCAGGGGATGTGCTCATAGGAATTTCCACAAGCGGCAACAGCCCCAATGTCATGGCTGCGATACAGGAAGCAAAATCTATTGGCTGCTACACAATTGGGCTGCTGGGCAAATCCGGTGGCAAAATTGCTTCAGAATGTGACATAGCTGTGGTAGTTCCCTCAGATGACACCCCTCGGATTCAGGAAATGCACATTTTGGTTGGACATCTGATCTGCGAAGCGGTAGACCAAGCCTGGGAGAAACAATAGCCTAGTGCTTGCTGGAGGCAGGAACCAAAAGGGTTCGGGGGTCAGGAGAAAAAGAAAGGTACGGAGGTATACCTCGAATATTTAACTTATTTATTTCCTTAACCTCATGTATATAGAATGCCCATGTGCTGCAGTCTTTCCCCGGCGGCACTTCTATAAGCACTTCTTTTCCTATGGGAGAGGTCGACTTTGAATTAACCTGTTCATTTAGTTGTTGGTCAAAAACCCTTAATCGCCCGCCCTGTCCCTGAAAGCTGATGATGAACTTTTTAGTCCCTTTAGGAACGTACATATAGTAAGGGCCGATTTTATCCTGAACAAATCTATAAAATCCAGCACTGGAGGGTGCCACTTCAATTGTTAGGGGGATATCGCCTTTTCTCCCTAATTTGGCCATTTCCTTATTCATGGTGATTTCCAGGCTATACTGGCCTTTTTCAAGCATTCCCAATACCAACGACCCTGATCCAGAGGCCAAGCTGCCTTTTTTGCTAAAGGTTGAATTTGCTTTGCTGAGGAGATAACTGCCTGAAGCATTGGCGGCAACAAGCAGCGGGATGGTTACCTTTTTTGAGGCTGGAAGAGAAAAGTGAAGATGACACTGTTTGCGGATCAAAAGGTGATCTCCAGAATAGGGGATTGCCCTTGAGGACCTGGAACCAAACGAGGATAGCGGCACAAGCTTGCCTCCTGTTTGGGGTTCGTCCGTTAACTTTAATGGCGGATAAGGAGTCATTCCAGAGTTAAATATTTGGGCAATTTCTCTTCTTTCGTTGTTGTTTAAAGCAGGAGAAAAAGGATACTTCCTATTATCCGCTTTAGCCATTTGCTCACGGTTATACGGTAATGGCTTTTTGGAATCATAGAAAACCTGTGTTCGCTTAAAGTGGCTGTAGGTGTATACCATATTAGTTTTACGGACCCGCCATACGTAATCGATAATATCCTGAAGAGGTGGCATGGGTTTCTCACCAGCTGCAAGCCTGGATTGATGCTCATAGTACATCCTAAGCCAGTTGAAATATAATTTTTGATGGGCGATTCTGTTTTTTACCTGTTCAGTCTTGGCCAATTTATCCGCCTCCTGCATCAGACTATTTAATTCTCCCATGAACAAATCACTTAACACAGGCTTTTCTTTCAGTCGATCGAAATACCGCTGCATAGCTGGTGCTGCATCTCCCCAGCATGTGCGCATGTAGTCAGCTTCGACAGCCTCTCGATTTTGCGTAACATCCCAAAGCATCCTGGTAGCCAGATAGTAGTTTATGCCTTCTGCCCCCCACTGGTTCCCTGCTTCACTTATTACGCCCCATGCATTTTTTCTAGCGAAAAATTTCAGGTTGTTATCAAGGTAGGTGGTAACCATACTGGGTTGCTCCTTTTGAAAATTCACCAGATTATAATAATCTCGGATGGCAAGGTTCAATGTTAACGCACTCCAGGCGTTTACCGCCTCCCGGGGAGAGTCGTAAGCTCGAAAGGCGGTGGTCACAAATACCAGAACGTGAGGATCAATTTTCATGGTAGGTGCTTTCCCGGTTGTTAGGTAGGCGTAGTAGGCCACATATTTTCCTGGAAATTCTCCTTGAATAGCTCGGGCAACTTTATTGGCCAGAAACATGCTCTGATCAGTGGGACTCCCACTTCCTAACCGTTTGCAAGTGCCACACTGGCAGTATCTCCCAGGAATATCATTGGGAGTGATTGCGATATATTCCCAATTAGGGTTGGCTCGCAGTTTGTTTTTGGCCCAACTAATGGCTCGTTGTTGTACCTCCTGATTTGAAACACATAGCTGACCATACGCTTTTCGCTCTTTGCCCTGTAAGGGGAACCACTCGGGATGTTTTGAGAATTCATCTGTGGAGCAAAACATACTATAGGTATGGCTCAAAAAGCCTTCATAACTACTGATAAGCCGGTTTCTCCTCCTCCAGTCATTTAGGTCCCGTTCATTGGAAACCATAGGACCTGTACCAAATTGATACTTTATGTGTCGAATTCGGAAGGAAGGTTTTTCCTGAACTTGCAATTTGGGAAACTGAAAGGGCGAAGTTTTGGGGATGTGTGCCCAATCCTTCCCTGGGTAAAACCACCTGCAACCCATATGGTGCAATAATCCATAAATCCCGTTTCTTAAGCCATGAAAACTGGCTGCCTGTATTTTTACCTGATTGAAACCGGAGGAGATGCTATAGCCATCAATTTCCAATACCTTTTCCATTGTTGGATTCAAGGACAGCTCAACTGAAAATCCGGTATTGGTTTTTGCAGGAGTAATACTTGTGGTTTTACCAGATATCTGTTCCAAATAAACCTTCAGGTCATTTAGCCCATCAGGAATCATTTCCCGATCCTTTTGTGAAATCACAAGGGTTATACCGGGACCAGTTTTGCCGGAAATGCCCCCTTCATGGTGAGTAGGATGGCATGAACTGGTTCCCAATGAAGTGAGGGCCATACAAACGATGAGTAAAGAATAGCCCCAGGCTTTTGCACTAGATAATAGCATCATGCAGAGATGGATTTATAGGCAAGGTGCCACTCAACGGTTCGACGAAGCCCCTCTTCAATGCTTACCTGCGGTTCCCACCCTAGCAGCGTTCTAGCCTTGCCAATATCTGCCCAGGTGCTTTTCATGTCTGCCTTATTAAAAGGAAGGTATTCGATAATTGGTTTCTTGCCCAGATTTTCTCCAATCTGGTTGATGATATGGTTAATGGTAATTGGGCGGTTACCACCTCCCAGATTAATTACCTCGTAACCAACCGGTTTCAATGCTTTGATGGTGCCCAAAGAAATGTCATCCACATAGGTGAAATCCCGGGATTGCTCCCCATCTCCAAATAGCTGTATGGGCTGTTCGCGCTGTATCCAGTCTACAAATCGATAAATTCCCATATCCGGTCTGGAGGCTGGCCCATAAACTGTGAAATATCGAAGAACGGATACGTCAAGGTCGTATTGATAATGGTACGTATAGGCCATCGCCTCAGCAGCTTTTTTGGAGGCTGCATAGGGAGAAATGGGTTCATTTACTGGAAGGCTTTCCACAAAGGGCATTTTTTGCCCTGCATATAAAGATGAAGTAGAAGCAATCACCAGCTTCCCTACTTTATGGCGTGCCATCAATTCTACCAGGTTCAAGGTTCCAGTCAAATTGGTGGTAACATAGATGTAGGGATTTTCCATGCTATACCGGACACCTGCCCTGGCGGCAAGGTTGATCACCGCATCAAATTTATACGTCTCAAAAAGTGAATCCAGCAGGTCATAATCTTCGATATCCCCTTCTATAAATTGAAGCATATTGGATTTCAATGCCTGTATCCGGTGGTATTTTAATCCAGGATCATAATAGTCGTTCATATTATCAATACCGACTACCTCATATCCTTGGGCAAGCAAATGCTTGACGGTGTTGGCACCGATAAACCCAGCAGCACCAGTTAAAAGGATCTTTTTCATAAAACATCAGGATTGGAGAACAGCCTCTGGTGTATCTATGCGCCGTATTTCTTCAAGATACGTATCTACCACCAGTTGCTCATCAAATTCTTGGAGTGCTTTATGGCGGCTGTTAGCCCCCATTATTTGTTTTTCGTGTTTGTTCAGGTCAATAAACTTAATCATGGCTTCTGCTAAGGCATCTGCGTCTTTGGGTTCGATCAGGTATCCGTTACATTCATGTGAAACGGTTTCCCTGCATCCTATGTTGTCAGTTGTGATGATGGGTTTTCCCATGGCCAAGGCTTCAAGTAGCACCCTTGGCACCCCTTCGCGGTAGTAGGAAGGCAGTACAACGGCATCAGCCTTGGCAAAGAACCTAGGCATATTGTCTGTCACCCCCTGATAATTGATGTATCCTCCTTCTATCCAAGGTTGCATATTTTGAGGAGCAATTGCGTCAGGGCTTTCAACGTAAGCACCTAGAAGCCAGAACTGGGCAGATGGATGGACGGCTTTGACCTTTTTTGCTGCCTCAGCATAAATTCCCACCCCTTTGGTCCACAAAAGCCGAGCTGCCATTAACATAATGGTTCCTTCATGTTCCGGAGGAACAACTGGGGAGAAACGATCAACATTTACTCCCGATCCGGGAACGCGTCGGGTTTTACTTTCCGCTACCAAATTGAAATCCTGAAAAAGCTTGCGATCTTCTTCGTTTTGAAAAACGACCACTTCGGCTCGCCTAAGGGAGGTACGATACAATGACTTAACCAAATGTTTTAGCGGACCTGGCATTGCAAAAGTTGTCCCTAGCCCATTAATGGTACTGATTACTTTTATGCCTGCTAGCCGTGCTGCTATATTTCCATATACATTCGGCTTGATGGTATAATGGAGACTTACCAAGGGTTTCTCCCGGGAAAAAATTTGAAAATACTCTCTTAACAGTTTCAAGTCTTTCACAGGATTTGTTCCGTCCCTGACCATATTTTTCAGAGGAATAAATCGACATTCCTGTTGAATTTTTTCTTCATAGCCATCTGCTTCTGAAATAACCAGAACCCTATACCCCGCATTTTTCAGGGCCCTTATGAGTCCCATTCGGAAGTTATAAATCGTCCAGGCGTAATTCGAGCTGATGCAGATTAAAGGAGGTGGTAAGTCAGGCATGGAGTTTTTCACAAGGGATTGATCCGCAATATATTCAAATGTGGAAAGGTTGCCAATGGTTTTGGTTAGCTAAGACTAGCTAGATTCACTGGAACCTTACATCAAAAAAATTGCCATTAACTCATGGAAGTGCTAGAAGGGGTCTTGCCAGCTACAAGTTGGTTGAGGTGGCGTTCGTAGAAGGCTATGGTTTCATCAACCATCCTTCTTAGGCAAAAATGCCCGGTTAATCGTTCGTATGCATTAGAGGCCAACTGGTTTGCCTTTCCCGGCTTTGCCAACAATTCCAGGATATGGTTCTTGAACATCTCTGTCTCATAGGCAGGAGCAATCATACCTGTATGGTTGTGATCAATGGCTTCATTACAGCCGATGGTGTCAAATGCAATAGCTGGCCTCTTTGCATTAAATGCTTCAAATAAGACAAGTGGAAGACCTTCGGAGTAGGAAGGAACCAGAATAACGTCTGACGCATTCATGTACTCAAGCACATTGGTCTTATAGCCAAGAAAAACAACATGTTCTTCCAAATTCATCTCAGCTACCTGAGATCTTAACTCAGCTTCGTAAGCACCAGAGCCTAAGATCAATAGCTTGACGCCTGGGTATTGTGCTGTAATCTGAGGTAGGATTTTAAATACAAAATGATGCCCTTTCCTCTTCAGTAACCGCCCTACAATAATGAGCTGAGGTGTTCCCAGCCTACATGCTTCTACCGGAGTTTCCGGAGGAACGGGGTAATCAAAACCATGTTGAATCACCTCCATGCTCCCCTTTGGAGTTAGACCGGCACGCTCATAAAAGTTTCTGAGGCCATATGAACACGCATAAGATTTATCAATGATCCTGTCAGTAAACCTAAAAACGTAGTAGGCAAGGTTGTGGGGAATATTCTCTGGGGTAAGGCAATTCGGAACCAAGCTCTTTTCCTGGTATCCATGTTTGGTAGAGAAAATCTTGAGACGTGGATTCAGGAAAAGTTTTATTACAGAAAACCAAAATTCTGCATAAATCAGATGGGTATTGACTGCATCAAATTTACCCTTCTTGTACACGTTGTTTATTTTGAATAATAAAGGAATGCTTGCATAGGAAGACACCGCAATTTCGTGAACGGCAACCCCCAATTCTTCTAACTGACGGGTGTACTCTTGTGCTACTTGCTTATTTTCGTGGAGGTATACATTTAAAAACTCACACCTCATGCCCCTTTGCATAAGCTCTGGAATCAGAGCGAGCAAATACTTCTCAGATCCAGCGATGTTGGCAATGTTTTGGGAAAATAGAATTTTCATAATCCAAGCAAAGGGTTGAAGCTGGGGCAAAGGTATAATTTTTTCCAAATCTTTTATTGGATACCAGCTATTTGTAATATGCGGACAGCATGAAAGACCTGTATACGTTTCAGGCCCTTCTACCTGTTCCCTTTTATCTGGGACTGATCATCCTTATTGCGAACTGGTATGCAAGTCGGTACATAACGGATTCGACCGATCGGAAATTTTTTTGGCGGGGGTTGATATTGCGGTTTGTTGGGGCTTTTTTCTTTACCCTTGTCCATAAATACGTGCTACAATATGGAGACACATGGGTATACTACCTGTGTGTAAAAAGGGTTTATGAGGCCTTTTGGACTTCTCCTTCAGTAGGGATTCAAATATTTTTCTCAGAACCCGGGGAGTACAACCCTGATACATGGGACGTGGTCAGTCGATTTCCCAGTAATTACTACCTGCGCTGGTCTTCCTTAATGGTGGTCAAGATTGGGAGTTTTTTTGGTCTCCTCTCTGGGCATTCCTATTGGGTGGTTTCTCTTTGTATGGGAACATTTGCATTCTCTGGAATGTGGGCCATGTATAAGGGCTTTATTAAGTTGTACCCACACCTAAAGGAGCAAATAGGATTTGCTACTATGTATATTCCCTCCGTCTTTTTCTGGGGATCAGCACTCATGAAGGATACCGTTATCATGGGAGCTTTAGGGTGGCTGACATTTTCTTTTCTCAATATCCTTGTTTTCAGAAGATGGAAGCTCATTTCTCTGACGGTTATTGTAGTAGCAAGTATTCTAATTTTCAGGATTAAGGCTTATGTCATGATCGCCTTTTTGCCTTCTGCTGGCTTGCTATATTTTATCCAGGTTCGTCGTCGGATTACCAACCGGGTACTTAGGATAATGAGTACCCCCTTTCTATTATTATTCATTTCAGTTGGAGCATACTTTTCTCAAGGGGCGATCTCTGAAGCCGCAGGGAAGTTTGCTCTGGAAAATATTGTGGAAACAGCAATTGTGTATCAACAATATCACTTTGGATTGGTCCAGGGAAGGGGCAAAGGATCATCCTATGACTTAGGAGAAATAGACCCAACCTTAACAGGGCTGATCAAAACCTTTCCAAAGGCAGTGAACGTTGCCTTGTTCAGGCCTTACCTTTGGGAGGTGAAAAACCTACAGATGATCATAGCCGCCGTTGAAAGTTTAGGCATGCTGATCTTCTCCTTGTACATCTTGTACAACATTGGATTAGGCGCTTTTATAACCGGAATATTTAAAAACCCAATAATCGTATTCTGTTTTATCTTTGCGGTCATTTTTGCCTTTGCTGTAGGATTTTCTACATATAACTTCGGGTCCCTATCAAGGTATCGAATCCCACTTCTTCCTTTCTATGTGTTATCCATGATCATCCTGAATTCAGAAGTTTCTGTTCCACATTCAGATTCCCCTGCCGCAGGAGCTATTCCTTCGGGATCATCTGCTTAGCTGTTAATTGTATTTATACCCGAAAAGTGGCAATCACATCCTCCTGGCCATCAATTTTGTCGTCTTTGATTTCATCAATCTGGTACCCAATTCCCTCCAGGAAATTAAAGCATTCCTGCTTGATACCCGGTATATGACAGTCATGGGTTGCCAGAAATAAAATGGGACGATGGTTAAGGAAGGTTTTTCTTGCCCCTTTTAAAACATCCAGTTCCGCCCCTTCTACATCTATTTTTATAAGATTTGGTGGCCTTACTTCTGGGTTTTCCTCCAATAATTCATCCATAGAGATGGTCTCTACGGTAATCGTTCCTGAACTTTGTTGGAACATGGGAGAGTCAGCAACATAGGTGTTGGCTGCCAGGTTATCGCTGTTGGTAAATTGGACCTCCCCTTTTTGGTTCGAAAGTGCTTTTGAGATTACCTCCACATTTGTCACCTCATTGGCGGATAAATGGTGATTGAGCAGGCTTAGGTTAGCAGGCATAGGCTCAAAGGCGTAAACTTTTCCTGTGTTGCCCGTCAGCATGCCGGAAAGCATGGTAAAATAGCCTGCATTTGCCCCCACATCGAATACTACTGATCCCGGCTTCACATACTTGTGAAACTTTTCAGCCATATCAGTCTCATATATCCCAATTAGGTATTTGTTGTTGTCAATGCTGAGGCTCCACTTATACCCTTTCAAAGGACCCGCCTTGATTTTTAAATCAGTATCACTGGCACTGTCTATCTTTCGGCGAGCCTTAAGGTACGCCTTTTGAAATACGTGTTGGTCTATTTTTGCCATAACAAGGGTTTGAAGAAGTATTTTATACGGGTGAGTATATGAATAAATTGCCCTGGCAGGACTTTTCTAGATGCCGTTGCAATTAACGCTTTTATCATTCGAATAAAAAAATACGTTTTTTGACCAATCGAAGTTTGGTAGCGTCTCACAACCCGCCAAACCTCTTTGGTGGTTGCCACGCGTTTTAAGTCGCTTTTACCTCCTGCGTAGAACCTTGCTATGGTGAGGTCAATGAGTTGAAATTTTGAACCCGCTTTATAGCAGGGATACGC
>JBCDIQ010000137.1:0-13236 GCA_039024295.1 Bacteroidota bacterium
CAACTTGAATCCACCATATTTGCAGGTAAATTTCCCTTTCAAGAACAAGTTTCACTGGATTTTGAAGGTATATGGTCACCGAAACTCAATTCATCGGATCTTATATTCGGTAAAAGCCATATCGAAATCGGAGATTCAGCAGAAAACAATGGGTTGGAGATGTATGTCGATTACCCTACAACCGTAGCAGTTCAGTCACAGAACTATTCCTTAGACAAATTTCACGACCACTTTCCTGTATATTTTGTGAATTCCTCAGCCTCGGAAAAAGTCTTTTTTGGAAAGGATGATCACACCTTTGGCATCCAAGAGGCATTAGATGGTAGCAAATTGCCTAACTGGAAACCGATAGAAGGGAAAGGAATTGAATTTTGTGGGAATGGTAATTGGGGACTCATTGTTCATCCTGGAGAATTTGTGGTAATTCTGATGAAAAAGTATACCGGGGACTTTGAAACCCAAATGAGGGTGCGGTTTAAGCAGGGAGACAATATTCTGGTGGGTAAACCCTTCAATGGAGTAATTAACAGAAGTCAGGTCCATATTAAAGAGGAATCATATTTTTCCCGAATCCTAAATAATACCAATGGGATAGCTGCTAGCTGGCTATTTTTGGGAGCCGAGGTGCGAAAGGAATCGTGGATAGTAAAAGCCAATTAGGCCAATCGGTAAATCTTGCCTAGCTTTCCAGCAAATTCATCTAACGCCTCCGCTCCCATGTCCACCTACCTCCATCCCACCGATGAAACTGGTAAGCAGTTTTACATAGACTTCCACCAAAAAGGCCCGGTGGTGATGCTCAACCTACTGAAATTTAAAACAGTAGCGGATTATTCAGATTTTCCTGCACTCAAACCGGTTCAGGAAGTCACTGGCAAGGAAGCCTATGACCTGTACATGGCGTGTACAGCCCCGCACCTGAAAGAAGCCGGAAGCCGCGTGCTCTTTTATGGCGCGTGTAACCAATATTTGATTGGTCCAGAATTAGAATCTTGGGACAGCATCTTGCTGGTAGAGCATGCCTCTGTCCATTCATTCATGGCCTTTGCCCAGCATGAGGCATACCTAATAACGGCAGGGCACCGAACCGCAGCGTTAGCCGATTCCCGGTTGCTGCCTATTTCGCAGATGAGGTTGCCAGGAAGTCTCGAGTAGTAATAAAAAGGAAAGATATGGTCTATGATAGCAAATGTTTTTTGTAGCCATCCCATATCAATCAGATATTCAAGTAGCCTAAATTGGAAAGTGCGTTTTTAAAAATGCCCCTACTTTTTTAAGTACTCATCCTCCATGAAACTCAGAACTACCTTTCTCCTGTTGGTATTATCTATTTACCTGCCTCTTGTTTTCGTGAGTTGCTATCTCACTTACGATCATGCCGCATTCCTTGAAAATGGGACCAATGATACGTTGACGGTGGGAGTAATGTATCCCGGCATCCTGTTCGAGGCAAAGGATAGCATTAACGATCAATATCATTTGGTTGAAAGGTCAGATACCTCCTCATGGTATAAGCTTTATCCAAACGTAACATTCTTGCTTAACTATATCTATGATGGGTACCGTGCAGAGCACTTACCCTTCGAAAACCTTTATCTGGTCCTTGGACAGGATTAACTAAAGTATTACGGTAAGGAGAACACCTTTGAAAACTTTGATGAATACAATAAGAGAGACCATAAATTTACGGTCAGGGAAGAGATGTTTAGGTAGGATGCAAACTCCTTGTTCCACAAAAATGAAAATTGATCCATCAGTTTCCTTCTTAGAAGATTGGTAAAAAACCCGAGAGAACCGACTAACTTAGCATTAACCATTACCTAAACGGAACAAGTACCAAATGAAAAGCATCATTCTTTCAATTTGTGGGATTCTTTTAATCGGATCAGCTCAGCAGTGTTCGAACTCCAAAAAGACCGCCAGCTTCGATTACGGAAAAGTAAAAAATGGCGTGTATACCAATAAGTTCTTTCGTTGTACCATGACTTTGCCGGAAAATTGGGTGGTTCAGTCCAAAGAGCAAATGGAACAACTAGCCCAGGCGGGCAAAGATTTGGTGGCCGGTGACGATCAGAACCTCAAAGCTTTGCTCAAAGCATCTGAGGTCAGAACTGCTAACCTGCTGGCTGCTTTCGAACACGAAGTAGGTGCCCCCGTCAATTATAACCCTAATTTGATGGTAACCACTGAAAATATGATGCATTCACCGGGTGTGAAGAATGGAAGTGACTATTTGTTCCTGGCAAAAAGGTTCCTCAAACAAAGCCAATTTCAGTACGACTATATGTCAGAAGAGTTTGAACACGAAGTCATTAATGGCAGGGATTTTTACAAAATGGAGACTCGCCTGAATTATGCCGGAATAGAAATAAAGCAGACCTTCTATTCCACCATCGTCAAGAGGTTTAGCTTCAACCTAATCATATCCTATGTCAATGAGGAGCAAAAACAAACCTTGCTGAGAGCAGTGAACTCACTGAAGTTTAAGTGATGACAAAGAAAATGCAGGTAGCGGAAGTCAAGTTTGGTTCCCTCTAAACCCAAAAACATCGGATATTATATACTCCGAATATGAATACAACCAAGAGGAGCGTATAAGTGTCAAAACACGGTTTAAATGGGATGGGTATACGATAGTTGAGCAGGTGGATTCTGTCAATAGTGACCAGTGAGGTAGGAGTGGGAGAAACTTACCTCACATGATCAATTGACCAATGTTTAATTCTGCACGGGCTATCCCGAGATGAGATAATTTCCCTACCCACTCTCCGAATCCAAGAAATTCCATCGCGCAATCATATTCATGTTTACCAAACCCACGCAAACCCTACCAATGGGCTGTGTGCAAGCGAACCTTTGGAAAAGAGAGGAGACAAACCATCAAATCTCTACTGACACTTCGCTTGACGGACAGTATTCAAAAAACTAATCAGCATGAACATGATGATGACCCAAAATTTTACCCTACCTAAGTTGCTCATGGTGGGATGTCTCTGTATGCTCCCATTGGGAAACTTCGCCCAGATTTCCGATGATTTTGAAAATGGCAGCTTAGAAGGCTGGTTTTCAGAAGGGGACGGACGGGAAAGCCTCTCCACTACCCTTGGTAACCCAGGCGCAAGCTTCAAAATCGATGACGACGCAACAGGAGACATCAACTATGCAATTGCTCCGAGGCGGTATTTAGGGGATTGGCTATCCGACCTCACCTCAAATGATACCTTATCGGTTGACATTTATGTGCAAAGCAGTGACCCTGACACCCTTGTTGATGATTTTCCTGTTTTCCAGCTAAGTGGGCCGGGTGGGGTAGCCATTGCACTGGATGGATTGAACCTGCCCAGAAATACATGGAACCAAGTAAAAGTGCCACTGGATTCAACTGAATGGAACATTCAAAGCGGAAGTTGGCGTGAGTTACTTAAAGGTATTACCCTTTTCAGGATCCGGGCTGAATACATTACCGGAAATGAAAACGTTTACCTCGACAACGTAAATTTGTCTCTTTCTCCAACCAGAGGGGTGCTTACCGACACCATTTGCGCCACTTTTGAAGATGGGACCTATGACGGATGGGAGTTTGTTGAAAATGGTCCCCTGACCATTGACTCAATCCACGGCAATCCAGGAATTGGCATCGGAATCGGAGATGCTAACGGACTCACCCAGGCAGTTGCTCCGCCCAAATACCTCGGGGACTGGTCTGCGCTATTGGACAGTGGGTTCCTGAGCTTTGACCTGAAAGTTGACAATACCTCTGGGGGAGGCCTTTACAACAAAGAGTACCTGCTTAGGCTAAGTGGAAACGGGGCAGTAGCTCAAGTGAGACCAGCGGATTCTATCCTTAACCTAGCTGTTGACCAATGGCATACTTTCACCTTCCTGATCGATTCTTCTGAATGGCAAATGGTTACCGGAAGTTGGGATAGTCTGATCGTTTCCGTTGAAGAGGTCAACCTGGAGCTGGAGTTCATTGTAGGACAGGAAGTGGCTTCTCTAGACAATTTTTGCCTGATCCCCAAAACCAGGAACACGACCACCAGTCTAACTGAGCCCAAGCTCGCCTACTCCATACGGGTATTTCCTAATCCTGCTGCTGGCCGGTTCAGCTTACTTTCTTCTGAGGCCAACATCGAATCCATTTCTCTTTATGACCTGGCGGGTCGTAGTCTGCCGGCAGTGATCAATTTTGATGGACATGAAGCCCAGGTTGAAACCGATTACCAAGGCCTCGCAATTGTTAAAGTTAAGACCGATCGAGGGGTGATGGTACAGAAGGTCCAATTGGTCCGCTAATTTACTGACGAGGAACGGTTAGCCTCGAACAGAGAAATAGCCTGATATTTTTCAGCCGTCATTTAGTGCTTATTTGTTATGAATAAGAGCTGGATGACGGCTGAATTGGGTTTGGCTCCTAAGGGAAAAAGTTGGATACACGAAGAAAAGCGAACCTATTCTCCTTAAATTTGCGGAGAATAATCCATATATTCACCGCAAAACAGGTCGTTTCTCATGGCAACATACATTTATCAACATGCAACCTGGCCTGAGTTCACATGGGATGAAAGGCGGATAAATATAATTTTAGGAAGGGTCAGGCACCTTCAGGGAAAAATATTTGGCCAAATGGAAGGATTAGGGTTTTCAATCAAAGAGGAAACACTCCTTGCAACCTTAACCCTGGATGTGCTCAAATCCTCCGAAATAGAGGGAGAGTTTCTAAACCAGGAGCAGGTTCGCTCTTCCATTGCCAGAAGGCTGGGGCTGGATTATGCGGGACTGGTTCATGTTGACAGGAATGTGGAAGGCGTAGTTGAAATGATGCTTGATGCAACACAACGTTACGACAAACCTGTAGACCATGAGCGAATATATGGATGGCATGCTGCCTTATTTCCAACCGGGTGGAGCGGTATGTATCGAATCTCTACAGGCCAATACAGGGACGGTGAAATGCAGATTGTATCAGGTCCCATGGGCAGGGAACGCGTGCATTTTCAGGCTCCCGCTCCAGAAGTTGTAAAGACAGAAATGGATATTTTTTTAGATTGGCTGAATAAAGAACCTGAGATTGATGGTGTACTTAAAGCAGCCATTGCCCATTTTTGGCTCATTATTATCCATCCATTTGACGATGGAAATGGCCGAATTGCCAGGGCGATCTCCGATATGCTGCTTGCACGATCTGAGGAGAGTTCCCAACGTTTCTACAGCCTGTCAGATCAAATGTTAGTGGAGAAAAAGGCCTACTATGCCATTTTACAACAAGAGCAGCATAGTTCGGGTGATATTACTGAGTGGCTGGATTGGTTTTTAAACTGCCTGTACCGGGCGTTAACCACAACAGAAGAAACCCTGAAACGGGTTCTTCAAAAAGCAGACTTTTGGGATGAACATAAAGAGACCGCTTTGAACAGCAGACAGCGCTTAATGTTGAATAAACTGTTTGACGGATTTGAAGGAAAACTAAAAACCTCAAAGTGGGCTAAAATCACCAAGTCGTCTGGTGATACTGCTTTAAGGGACATTACGGATTTAATCGAAAAGGGAATCTTAGCAAAAGAGAATTCAGGAGGCAGAAGCACAAGCTATAAGTTAATTTCTAAATGGCATGTGGACTAAATCTACCTTGAAAAAGCAGAATTCCAGCATTTAGTCATCTCCCAACTGTTTCAACAAATACGCAACCACCTCCTCCCGATGGTGAGTAGCCTTATGGACAAATTCTGGCGTTACGGCCATGTCGTGCCCATGCTTGGCCGACCAGAGGATCATTTCTACCAAGACCGGGATCAGGTCTTTTCCCTTTTCAGTTAAGGTGTACACCTTTTGGGTTCTGAGCTTTTCGTATACACTGGACTGGATTACCCCGATGTTCTCCAACCGCTTCAACCTATCTGACAGGATGTTCGTGGCAACCCCTTCTTTGGAAGACAAGAACTCCTTGTAAAACCGTTTTTGGTCAAATACCATATCCCTGATAATCAGCATAGTCCATTTATCTCCAAAAAAATCCAGCACATAACTGACCGGACAATCGGATCTCTTTTCAATTTTTTTCGACATAACACTTGTTTTTTGCAAGTGAGTAAGTATCTTTGACTCACTTTCATTTTACAAGTTAGTAAACCAGATGAAAACTCATAACATGAAACTCCTAAATCAACACATCATGGCTTTTACAAAAACTACCAGTACAGCTGCCCAAAAGACTTTTGTATTCATTTTTGCCGTCCTTTTATCCTGGACCAACTACGCCGCTGCTCAGGATATGGCGAATTATCCCCCCTCCCCTATTCAACCTACCCCCAATTATACAGACATGGATACCCTAACTGTAAATCTAGCTGAACTCAAACGAGGAACGTGGTCAGGTACAGAAACCAAAAATGCCGAGTTAATCGTCGACTTTGTTCAGCACCTTATGAATGATCATGACTTCGATTACATCCGGAAAAACTTCATGAACGCAAGGTACCTGCAGCACAACCGGAACCTCCCAGATGGTATCGAAGGACTCCTGGCATACGTAGAGCGAATAGCCAAACAATACCCAGAATATACCTATGATGTGAAGCACATTTACGCAGATGGAGACTATGTGATGTTTCATTCCCAGGCCACCATCAAAAAGAAACATCGCGGAAACCCCAACAAAGGATTCAACATCATTGATACCTGGAAAATTGAGGATGGACAAATCGTTGAACACTGGGATGCCATTCAGCCGATAGATGGATCTGCACGGCTGTTGGTGTGGATGACCGGTGGTAAGGTGCGAAACGGAAACGGGCTTTATTAAGCCCCTCTGCCTCTTACAAATATTTCTTGAAAGGGTATCGGCCATGCGCTGATGCCCTTTTTTCATTCTCCAACCAGTTGTGTATAATGAGGTCATTATCCCTTACATGCAATCAAATGGAAATCTTATCAGCAGACTTGAGCCGGTTCAACTCCATCAAAGATTTCCCATACGAAGAGAAGTTTGTGGCCCACGAAAAACTCAACATGCATCATGTGGATGAGGGCGAGGGAGAAACCATCTTGGCTTTACATGGACAACCTACCTGGTGTTACCTCTATCGAAAATTCCTTCCTGTCCTGAATAATTACCGATTCATCGCTCCCGACCTGATTGGATTCGGTAAATCAGATAAGGTAGTCGGCAGGAAGCATTACTCATTTGATTTTCACTTTCACTCCCTGGTCAACTTTATCGACAAACTGGAATTAAATGACATCACCCTGATCGTTCAGGACTGGGGGGGACTTTTGGGCCTGAGCTTGTTGGGAGAATACCCAGAACGATTTAAGCGAGTAGTCATCCTGAATACCTTCCTTCCCAAGGGTAGGAAACTCCCGTTTGCCTTCCGTCTTTGGCAGTGGTATGCCCTGTACCACCCTTTTTTGCCCATTGGGAAAATCGTGCAGTTTGCTTCCCATCAGCAATTATCTAAAGAAGTACTTGATGCCTATGATGCCCCCTTTCCCACCAACAAACATAAATCCGGTGCCAGGGCCTTTCCTTTGCTTGTCCCCTCCAACCCAACAGACGAAGGGGTAGTGAGAATGAATAAGGCCCGCAAAGTATTGTCAGAATGGGATAAACCGGCACTTATCCTGTTTTCAGATAAAGACCGGGTGTTCAGCGGGATGGAAGGATTCTTTTACAGATTAATTCCGACCAGCAAGGACCAACCCAAAATCACCATTACTGATGCAGGGCATTTTTTGCAAGAAGAGAAAGGAGAAGAAATTGCGGAATACATTGACCAGTTTATTCGGGATGAGTTGAGAGAAGGGCAAGGGAGATCCTCCTTTACATAGATTTCCGAAGTACCTTTAGGCTTGAAACAGCATAGGTACCTCATGCATTTTGACACAAGTTCGACAGATGAAAATACTGATTTACCTGCTCTCCTTGATACTCGGTGGATTTATCTACTTTTTATTTGCCTCCTATGTTGCTGTTTCCTCTGGACTAAGTTCCGCTGGGCCATTGGTTTGCGTTGGATGTGCCATTTTGGTTTTCGGGTTTTTAAGTTGGTTTCATATGTACAAGCCCAGAACAGGAGCAATCCTGTTGACACTAGCAACGCTGGGGATGTACTTTTTTTGGCCAATTCATCTACTTATAGAATATGTTGGAGAATCTGCATTCAAGCCCGCCATTACAGAATTTTTCACACCTGCTATTTTAGGGGTTCTGGTAATAGGGTTAGTTTGGAAAAGCCAAGATTCAAAGTTGAATAAATGGGTTAAATTGGTGTTAGCCATTCCTCCCTCAATGATTGGACTTTTTGTTCTTGGGTATTCCGCAGTCAAACTGATAGGATAGACGCGTCTGCCAGGCCTACTTTAGGATATGGAAAGCCTTCATTTGCCTCTTGTTGTTGGTCAATTCCTTGTACCCCTTTTTTCAACTCATAACGAACAATGAAACTATTCAGAAAAACCCGGCAGAAACTCCTGAGTGAAAAAAAGGTCTCCAATTACCTGGTGTATGCTCTGGGAGAAATTGTGCTGGTAGTGATCGGGATTTTAATTGCCATTCAAATAAACGATTGGAACAGAGACCGAGAATTAGATCAGGAAGAACTCAAAAGTTACAAACTGATTATCGCTGATTTAAAGAAGGATTCAACGCTTTTCAAAGCGTATCAAGGCCATTATACCAAGTATATGGACACCTATTTCCTTATGAATCACCTTCGAAAGAGCCAAGGCTCATTTAAAAATACCCTACCAGATTTTCTCGTAAGTGTGGTAGAGTTCAACCCCGTTACCCAGAAGAATCACCAAATCTACATTGAAAAATACAGGAACGCCCAGATCCGCGACCTGATCAATACCTATTTCCGAAGGCTCAACCAGGCAAATCAGGCTACTGAGGAATTCAACCGATTGATCACCGAAGAAAGCAGGCCATTTTTACTACAGGAAAATGACACCTTCAACAATAAGGTGGTTTTTGACGACACAGACAGGACTTTTCCTCCCTTAAGGGGCATTTCGGCACTTGACACCACAAAATTAAAGGGGGTTTTCAGCCATCAGGATTTTTTACCCATTTTATCCTCTCTTCGAATGTCCTTGGGGTTTTACCTGACAAGCCTGGAATTTGCCATGGTCGAAAACCATAAATTGATCAAAAGCCTGGAATCGAGTTTAGAATAAGGTTGGAACTCTGATAAATTCTGTAGGTGAAAGGGATGCTGTCATAAGTACTGCAAGTGGAATACCTATTTTTAGGCTGCTGTTTTCATCTTCAGATTCCTCGACTTCGCTACTTATGAAAACTCTTGCAACTAGCTACTTATCAGGGCTTAATGAGATTGATAGAATTGAAACTTGGAATGGAAAGTTATGATGTGGTACTTTTTCAATCGTCAAAAATTACCCAAAAGACTCCCCCAAACAAACGCTTCCCCCCGCAACCCATTGCCGCCCCCGCAGTTTGGGGAGGCCAACGCGCGTGTTTTTCTGCGAAAATTTGGGCAGGGAAGGTGAAATCGGCGTGATTACCCGATCCTGTTTCCTTTTGTCATCTCTACAACAGTAGCACCCCAGCGGTATCCCTACTCGGAAAGACAAACTTGGGTTTTGGTTTTCAGCGTCAATAGGAACCCTATCTACCTCCACACAGGTGATGTCATGTGGAGTTTATACGCCGCTTAAAAAGCCTCTCCAATAAACAAATAGTACCCTAGCCCTTCGCTGGTAACAGCCAGGTCAAACCGGGTGAAGATGTCCTTCTCAGGAAATAACAAAAAACGTAGCCCCGCACCTCCAGCCCCAACAAAGTTACTCAGGTTCAGGTCAGGCACACTGGGTGCAACGCCTCCTGCGCTGGCAAACACCGTAGCCCCAAACCTCTTGCTAAAGGGCAGCGGCAAAAAGCGGTATTCGATTTGGGTAGCCAGCAAGACATTGTCCCGATAACGCCCGAGGTAATACCCGCGCATCAGGCTTTCTCCTCCCATCAGTGCCAGCTGGTTAAACGGGACTTCGCTTCCCTGGTCCTCCAAAACGAGGTTCGCCAAGAACTGATAAGCCAGAACCTGTTTTTTGGTGGTGGGCAGGTAATAGCGCGCATCTAAAAAGTAGTTGGTAAAGGAAAAATCACTGCCCCAGGCATCGTCGTAATGAAGGAACCCAGCCTCTGCAAAGATTCCTTTTCGGGCATTGAGTACGTTATGGCGTTCGTCAAAAACGACCCCGATTCCGATTCCATAATTGGTGGAACCACTGCTGCCTTGCGGACGAACAAAAGGCGTACTCGTCTTTTCATTAAAAGTTACCCCCGAAAGTTGGGTGAAGTCCAGTTCCAATCCTGCGTATAAGCTTCCTTTAATTTGGCGAAGCAGCCTTTCCCGAATGGCTATCGAAAAGCCATCCACCTGCGCAATGGCATCCTCCGGGGTATTCACCCCTATGCCGTAATACAGCAGGGGAAACTGTTGTATCCGAATTTTTCCCAGTGAAAAGTATTTGTTTTTGTCTGTGTAAAGCGCGTGATCCAGGAACAGTCCATACTGGCTTTCCAGGGTCAAAAAGGTAAATGCGCTGACTTCACTCAGTCTGTTGGCGATATCTCTGTTTGCATAATACACATACAAGGCACTCGCCCCAAATTCCCAGCTGGTTTCGGGGGTAAAGGAAATCACCGGATAGGCAATAAACTTGGGTTTGGTAGAAGCGGTCGTATCGTTAAAATACTTATTGAAGGTTTTTTTAGCCCACTTGTACACCTGTGCCTGAGTGGTAGCCTGGAGGATAAAAAACGCACCGAAGAACACAATTACCCTGTACAGGCAATTTCGATTTAGTAACTGATTCATCACCGGTAAAATTAAGAGAGGAAATCAAAATACCTCGTATTAATATCCTGATCTGATGGGTATTTTTCACCGTTGATGGTTTTTTCGAATTAAAGCCATGAAGGATATTTGAGGTGTTGGTATTTCTACTCCTCACCTATTGCTGTTATTGGCTGTATCAACGCTTAGCCCCAGATCATCCAACATCAAAGGTAAGAGATTTCTTTCTTGCTGGCCGCGAATGGGAACCTATTTTGAAATCAACGAGTATTCTGGAGCAGATCAAAGAATATGAAAGATGATTTAATCCAATCACCCGACTAGATTGCATGGATAACAGGTTATTAGAATTAACCGAAACCCTAAACCTGTATCTTTCCCCCATGAAAGGTCCTCTTTTCCTGTTCGTATGTTTCGTTTCCATTTCCATTTCTCTATCTGCCCAAAAGCCTAATACTTCCAAGCTGGACAAGGTTCTGGAAAAACTCGAACAGCGAAACCAGCTGATGGGAAGCCTTGCCTTTTCAAAGCAGGGCATCTCTACCTACGCAAAGGCTTTCGGCTATTCAGATATTGGTTCGAATGCCCAGGCGGATACCCTGACCCAATACCGCATTGGCTCCGTATCCAAAATGCTCACTTCAACGATGGTCCTTCAGTTGGTTTCCGAAGGGAAACTCCAGTTGAGCGATTCCATTGCCCAATTTTTTCCTGACTGGCCCAATGCCAATACCATCACAATTGAGCATATACTCCGCCATGAATCGGGGATTTTCAACTTTGGGACTTCCTCAAAACCCATAACTGCTAGCCCCCAGAGCCGTGAGGAAATCATCGCCGTATTTGAACAGGCACCTGTTGCCTTCGCTCCTGGCACACAGGTAGACTACAACAACGCCAACTACGTGGTGCTTAGCCTGATCATTGAAGAAATTGATCAGAGATCTTTTGCAGAATCCTTACAGGACCGAATTTTGACCCCGCTTTCCCTTAATCGTACCCATGCAGGTGGACCGATTCAGACAGGGTGCAACGAAGCCCATTCCTACTTCTGGAAAAACCAATGGATCAAAAACAGGGATAACTACCATCCTAGTTTGCTGGGGGCAGGGGCCCTGGTGAGTACCCCAAAAGAGTTGAATGTATTTCTGCATGCCTTATTTACACAAAAACTGTTGCCAGCGGCTCAGCTTAAACGTATGATGACCCTCAAGGAAAACATGGGAATGGGGCTTTTTGCCTTTCCCTTTTACGGCAAAACAGCTTACGGCCATTCAGGTAATATTGATGCCTTCGAAAGTTTCGCGGTGTACTTTCCAGCAAATCAGGTGAGCTTCAGCCTGTGTCTGAATGGCAATCGAAAGGAGGTGAATGAGGTATTGATCGCTTGTCTGCGCGCTTATTTTGGAAAATAAATCCCCAGTCAATATTCTGACGCTCAGCACCAGTAGGCCCGTAAAAATTAATCTAGGTTAATGCAAAAGGGGGGAAATACCCGCATGTTTGCCTCATCTCCAGGTAATCGCCTACATATCATCATTTTCTCCTGCCCGTTTCTGAGCTTAAAATTCTTGTTTTGAAGAGATGATATTTAACTCGAAATAACCCATTAGAACACTCAACCTCATTCAAGATTATGAAACGAAACAACATCTTTTACTGGGTATTTACCGGACTGTTTTCGCTGTCCATCCTGGCTGGGGCAGCCATGTACATTTTCAAGCATGACCTCGCCACCACAAACTTCACCAAGCTGGGATTTCCCACCTGGATCATCTATCCGCTAGCTGTTGCCAAAATAACAGGCGTCATCGCCATCCTCCAGCGAAAAAACCGAACCATTACCGAATGGGCCTATTCTGCGTTTTCCTTTAATCTCCTCCTTGCAGCCGGAGCGCATCTGGTAGTCGGGGATGGAGAGGCAGGAGGGGCCATCTTTGTGCTAGGGTTGATGATCGGGTCCTATATCTTTTCTCGGAAGGTTGCGTGGGGGTAGAGGAGTGTTTTTCAGAAATTTAGCGGAGCCTTCACACAGATGACGCTTGTCAATTTTAAGGCTAGAATAGGTCATGTAGGAGTTTATCAACAGAAAAGGCGAAACGAGGTTGCTTTTTTTACTTGAATTCGTCCTGCTCTGGTTTTTTTGTTCGAGGAAAAGCTATACTATGAGAGAAATAGTTAGGGCATTGCTACATTCATGATATTTTATGGCATTGGAAATTACAATTCAAGATGACCTTCTACGAAAAAGAGATCCGGCGCATCAAAGAGATTGTGTATGCCAACGAAGGACAGGTGGAAACGGTTATTGGAGCCAAAAACTACCTCGAAGAACATTATCATGCCGATTTGAATTTGAACCTGCTGGCCCAAACGCAGTTGGTTTCCAAATTCCATTTACTTCGTTTGCATACAC
>JBCDIQ010000138.1:0-13167 GCA_039024295.1 Bacteroidota bacterium
AGCTCAATTAGGGTATAAAAATTTACTGTTTTACTAACACCTTCACCTCTAGAATAATCATAATCAAATCTACCGTCCCAATACTCTTTAACCCACCTTCTAACTTTGAGTTGAGGTAAGGAAAGAATCCTTGCAATATCAGGAATAGAATAAACTCCTTCGCCTAATGATGGAATATCTGTAGTGAACTGCATAAAAACTAATAATGCTAATTTATGGTAAAGAATCAAGTTTAATATGAGAACAGCACCTAAAATACTGTACGAATTCTTATGCCTTTAGGACAAAAATTGTCATATAATAACCATCGGTCGCTCTATTTTAACAATAAAGTCGTGCGCTCTATCTGTTAGGTCGTATACTCAATATTTTTCTATATCAAATAATGTCCGAAGCAAGCTTATCTACTAATTCCTCACCAATATGCGCGTTCCAGTTCCATCAGTTCCCTCCACCATCAGCACCCATATCCCTGATACGTCAGGAGCTGGAATACGGGCAGAATTTCTGTTCAATGTGTGATGAGCAATCTGCCTGCCACTGAGGTCATACAAGATGGCACTTTTTAGAAATTGGGTAGAGCGAAGCACAAACTGACCAGAAGCCGGATCGTGGTAATACCTCAGGCTCAATTCTGATTGAGGTGAATTCAGGCCAACTGTTGACTCCAATTGTACACAATAATCCTCGACTTCGCCGAATAAAAACACAGCGCAGGCCTCTGCAGAGGACGCAAAGCGCATGCTGACCCGCATGCGGCTTAGGCCAGGGGTAACCTGAGCGGGGAGGGTAATCGTCGATTCGACGGTGGTATCAGAAGTGACCCCCGAATCGAATACTTGTTCGCCGGGATCGGTGAAATCTCCATCTTGGTTCAGGTCAATCCAGATACGCCAGTATTCGTCTAGTTTGCCATCGGAAAAGCCTGGGTTCAGGCGAATGGGATAGGTTTCTCCGGCCCGCAGCAAGAAGCTGCCGTTTGTGAAGTTGCCATACCCGCCGTTTTTCCCGCTGACATTTACAAAATCTCCTACCTGAACGGCTTCAATCCATTCTTCCACCACATCAAGCGAGCGAGAGGGGCAATAAGTGTTAGACACACAAAATCCACAACCATCTGTACCCAACACTTGAATGGGGCTGAAAACACCGCCTGCACAAAATGGGCTCACACGGACTTCGTACCGCTGGCAGGGCTGCAAGCTATCTAACAACAGGAGTGTGTCTACCGACTTCTTTGTAGTCCATATACTATCCCCTTCAGCACGAAACTGAATCAGGTACAGAGCCGGACCAAATATGCCATCCCAGGCGAGTGTGAGAGAAGTATCGGTGGCACTTTGAAGCGCGATTCGCCGGGGTGGCTTGCAGCAACCTCTTGTTTGCACCGTCCAGGTGCGAGAAAATTCACTGGTATCATTCGCACAAATTGACGCCACCTGGTATTCATAGGAAGTGCAGGAGGAGAGGGTGTTAAGAAGTAGCTGGGGTAAATTTGCTGTGCGGGTGTTCCATGCAGGGGTTCCAGCTTCCCGGTACCTCACCAAAAACCTGTTGGCATTTGACAACGATTGCCAACTCAGGGTAAGGGAAGTATCCGTTCCTCCTCCAGAGAAGAGCTTAAATGCTGCCCCGCAAGTAGACAGACTATCCCGAAACGCTCGGTACGCTAGCAAACTTTTGTAGGCATTAAGTCTGCCATTTGAACTGACCTCCCCAGTAAGCCCAGGCAGGGTATCTACTCCCCGGAGGAGGGCATTTTTTTGCATCAGGGCAGCTACCTCGGGCTGGTTCCATTGGTAGGCCAACTGTAAGCTGTCTGCATCGGCCTGCAGCAGGGCAAGGGTGCCGCTGACCAGAGGCGATGACATGGAGGTGCCCGTCAGGTTTCGGTAAGTACTATTCAGCCCAGCACTCAAAATGGCCGTCCCTGGGGCACCCAGGTCTACGTTTTGTGGCCCATAAGCAGCTCCAATGTTCCGGGTGTCCTCATCATCGGTATTGGTGGCAATGATCAGAAAATTACTGGCGCAAGTGGCTGGCATATCACCATCCACGTCTACGTTGATGCCCAGGTTTGCAGTTGAAGCTACGCTTAATATACCCAGGCTACCGAGTGAGTCGTACATGGCACACCAGATGGGAAAATCTACCGATTGTCGGCGATCAACGCCAAAGGAGGAATTGGTCACAGTCACAAATGCGCCTTCACGCCCGCCTGTCTCGTCATACCTGCGCCGTTGCTCGTACACATACACATATGCTTCGACTGCCACCGCTTCAGAGGTGGAAGAACCTGCAATCGGCATGACCGGTACATTCCAGCAAACACCTGAGATACCGGTAGAGTTGTCACCCCGGGCTGCCGCCAGTCCCTGAACATGTGTGGCATGCACGGCGGGGGGAGCGGGCATGAATCCACTGCTGTTGTAGCCGTTCCACCCATCCACATCGTCTACGTATCCATTAAGGTCTTCGTCGATGTTGTTGTTGGGGATTTCCTGCCGATTTTTCCAGAAAATCAGGTCCTCGTGGTTCAGGTCTGGCCCTTCATCTACAACGGCGATCACCACTGTGTCTCCCAGCGCAGTTGGGCCTCCTGTGGTCAGGTCCCAGGCTTCGGGTGCATCAATATCTGCATCAGCTGTGCCCCCGCTTTGGCCTGTGTTGTTCAAATGCCACTGGTCTGCGAATCTTGGATCTGAAGGGAAGGTCGCTGTCGCCTGACGGGTATAAATACGGTGATTGGGCTGGGCCAGGTGTACTTCAGCCATTCCTCCCAACTGTTCTGCTAGTGCCAGCTCTTTTCCTACGATGGATTTACTTTTCAATAAATGGATGCCCCAACGGGGGGAGAGGGTGCGGGCCAGTCGTAAATTACGGGAAGCCAATGCGGGTGTTGCCAGGAAATCCGTTATTTCTCCGGCTGGCTGGAGCCAAATGATCAATTCGCCTGGTACCAGCTCTTCTTCTTGTCCATAAGCCTGATGGAGGGGCAACAGCATCACAGCTGCCAGCACGCCTGCCTTGATCCATGTTGAAAAAGTATTTCGCATGAGGGTATTTCTCATCCGAATAAACGCAAAGATTCTCAATCTGGCAGGCTGCAAAATACATTCACAATGAAAAAGCCCTCCTGAAACATCTCAGAAGGACTTTGCTGAAGAAACAAGCAGTGTTACTGGACCACAAGTTTTTTGTTGATGGCCTGCTCATTTTGCACAAGTTGCAGGAAGTACACTCCTTTTGCGATACCTGTCAAGTCAATTTGATTTTCATAAGCCCCTTCAAAATCTGGGAAACGCTCTTCATAAACAGACTTGCCCTGGGCATCCATGATGCGGATGGAAAGATCACCTTTTTCTTTGGCAAAGAAAGCCAGATTAAATTGTCCATTGCTGGGATTAGGATAGAAGGTCAGGTCTTCAACTTGAAGGGTATTCTCCAGGTTACTCACCCCTGCAGAGGATAATTGCTCTTTCTCATCTTCATCCAAGTCATACATGACGTGCACCTGGATGGTCATCCGGTGAATGACTTGTTCGCCTTTGGCATCCGTCTCTTCCAGGATTCCCATTTCGACTTCAATTTGGTTTCGTACCGTTTCAAAGGTTTTCATCACCCGTTCCATTTCTGCCTCCTCCATTCCGGCAGCCTTCATTTCTGCTTCTAGCCTGATTTGCATTTCCTCCATTTCGCCTTCTGAGCTTCCAAGCTTAAGTACACGGATGTTGGAAGCACCTTCTTCATTTATTTCTTCGTCCATTTCCACTTCAAAAACCCGAATGTCTCCAGTCTCTGCACCGTTTTCACGCGCTTCTTCAATGATCGCTTCAATTTGCGTTTGCTGCTCTTCGGACAAAAACTCCATGTTCCCTGAAGTTGAGTCGAAGTCTATTCCTTCTTTGAGGATTCGAACTTCTCGCTTCTCACCATCTGTCACTTCCACCTGAATGCCCTGCGCTTCCAACAGTTCATTTACGTTTATAGCTCCCTCTGTAGAGAAGGTGCTATCAAAGGTCTGGACCTGACCGTCTACATCTTGGACCACACGGATATGAACCTGCTGTGATTCCTGGGCATGGAGCATCAGGTTTAAGGTAAACAAGATGCCAAGGCTGAGGGTAATTACAATTTTTTTCATGATGATGAATATTGAATGATGTCGTTGATTCAAACATACGGGAGGAGGCTATACGAGGTAGTTAATGGCGCGTTAATCTCTGTTAATGAAACGTTAAAGTCGCAACTCCTTTGGAAGGGATGCAGTATCTTTATCATGTCGAGCCACCGTTAGCTGCCCTTCAGAACCTCCTAATGTTCTCGTCTTATGAAATCAAGAAAACTGTATCTCATCATTTTCATTATGGCGGAAGCCCTGATTGGAATTGTCGTATTACAAGTCTATTGGATACGCGAGGGACTGCTTCAGGAAAATGAGCGATTTGAGCTACAGGCGTCAAATGCGCTCCGAGATGTCAGTGCTCGATTGGAACAATGGGAGCTTGACCGCCAGGTGAAAAGAAGTCGCTCTTCTGTGAATGTACAGTTCAATGTCATGGGACAAGGCAAATTGACGGTTTCTGGAAATGGCCAGCAGCAGGAAGTGGTGATTGTCCAGGACAAGCACGGTCGGACTATATCTGTAGATCAACGAGGCGGATTGATTTCCAATGATGGCCTGGATTCGATCATCCAGGAAGAAGTCAGGGTGTTTGTGGAGGAGGGCCAGAAAAATGAGCCAGGAGAGTTAACAGAATTTTTGCAGGGATTGGAGGCAAATCCTGGCCTCACCCGAATGATGGTCAGAGCATACCATCAGGTGGTGGTAAAAGAGAAAGCATTCGATGACCGGGTCAAAAAAGAGGAATTGGACAGCCTGATCAACCAAGTCTTGGATGACAATGGCATTGACCACGACTATGAGTTCATGGTGCTCAAGGCCGGAAATCCTCAGCCCGTTTTGAAGTCAGAAGAAGCAGATGAAGAAGCCTTGCTTGAGTCTCCCATTCGTACCAACCTCTACCCCAGCTTTACCTCCCGCACGCCTAGCTACCTGAAAGTGCGTTTTCCGAATCAGCCGATGTTTGTTTGGAGGGGCATTGCCAGACAAGCCTTTGTTGCAGTAATATACACCTTATTGATTCTGGCGGGTTTTGCTTACACCCTTATCTCCATTCTCCGGCAGAAAAAACTGTCAGAGATGAAAAATGACTTTGTCAACAACATGACCCATGAGTTAAAAACGCCTCTAGCCACGATTTCCCTGGCAACAGATGCCCTCAAAACCCCTATTGTGGGGGAAGATGCTGAGCGGCGCGAAAATTACCTTCGCATCATCAAGGAAGAAAACCAACGGATGAACCGCCAGGTAGAACGGGTGCTTCAGATGGCACGGTCAGAAGTAAAACTGGAAAAAGTCCCTCTCCATGTGCACGAGTTAGTAGCCAAAGTAGCGGAACCCTTTCTGCTCCAGGTGAACCAGCGTGATGGAACCCTTTTGCTGGACCTTGAAGCCCAATTTGACCACCTACAAGGCGATGAAGTTCATTTAGGAAATGTACTGAGTTGCCTGCTGGACAATGCCAATAAATACAGCCCAGATGCGCCTCATATAAAGTTGAGCACTTACAATGAGGGCAAAAACCTGATCGTAGAAGTCGAAGACAACGGCATGGGCATCTCCAAAGCAGACCAAAACCGCATATTTGATCGGTTCTATCGTGTGTCGACAGGCAACCTGCACGATGTAAAAGGCTTTGGCCTGGGACTGAGCTATGTTCAGGAAACCGTGCATGCCCATGGCGGGACCATCGAAGTAGAAAGCAAAGTTGGAAAAGGGAGTTTGTTCCGTATTCAGCTTCCGCTGCAGACTGTTGAGTCCCGCTAACCGGTAAATACTGTAAACCGAAAACTGTCAACTGACCACTATTCTGCTTCAGCTACAACCTATTGAATCCCGCTAGCCGGGAAAATACTGTAAACCGAAAACTGTCAAATGACCACTCTCTATGACTTCCCATATCCTACTTGTAGAAGATGACCCCAATTTTGGCGCAGTCCTTCGGGATTACCTAACCATTCACGGCTACGAGGTCACCTGGTGTCAGGACGGAATGGCTGGGCTAGAAGCCTACCATCCGGATCGTTTTGCCTTGTGCATCCTGGATGTCATGATGCCAAAAGTGGATGGGTTTGAGGTGGGAAAAGAGATTCGGCATCAGAACAGTGGACAGCCCTTGGTATTCCTTACGGCTCGGTCAATGAAAGAAGACAAGGTGTTAGGATTCGAAATTGGGGCAGATGATTACATCACCAAGCCGTTTGACTCTGAACTGCTGTTACTACGCATCAAAGCCTTGCTCAAACGAACCCAACCCGATCAGGAAAATGCTGTGAACCCTGAATCTTTTCTGTTCGGAGGGTTCAGCTTTGACTATCGACATCGCAAGCTACAGCATGGAGATGCCGTTAATCGACTTTCTCCTAAAGAGGCCGATTTATTGCGGTTGTTATGCCTGAGAAAAGGAGAATTATTGCCTCGGGAAGAAGCCTTGCAAACCCTATGGGGAGAGGATAATTATTTTACGGCAAGAAGCATGGACGTATTCGTCAGTAAGCTGAGGAAGCATTTCAAGACAGACCCGCGAGTAAAGATTGAAAATATCCATGGAAAAGGGTTCCAGTTGCTCATTGAGTGAGATACATATGTAGAAGGTTGCGTTTGTTCTGCCAATTTTCTTTTTTGCCTGATACGGTCTTTTACGCATCCTCTCCATCTATGTCCACAATAGAAACGCCCATTCGGCAATTTCCGCCCGGCTTCAACTTGAAGACCTTTCTTCAGGAAATCATGTTTGCGTTTCAGGAAAGCGATCCTTTCCACGAATCCCATTATGTCTTAAACCTAAAAACCCTTGAACTCATCCTGATCACAGACGAGATCAGCAGTGAGTGCGAGCAGGTGGTGAATGGCCACAAGACCAAAGAGGAAGTTCCTGAATGGATGCTCTACCACGTGGATGAAATCCGCGACATGATGGAGTTTCCTCAGAAGTACCGGCGGATAGATTCCTTTCCTTCCTTTCAGAGTTACAAGGTCATGGAAAAATTTGCCGGTAGTGTAGACAACACTGAATTGAGGGGGAACCTGCTGGAAGCCTTACGGCTGAAAAAGCCTTTCCGAAATTTTCGCGCCGTTTTGGACGATTATCCCCAATACCTGGAAAAATGGTACAACTACCGGGACGACCATGACATGCGGAAAGTCAAACAGTGGCTGGTAGAAGAAGATATCATCAGTGAAGACTTACTGCATGGAGTCGAGGAGACCGACACCTTTTATGATCGGGTACTTCGCGGGCTGGTGGAGGTAGACGTAGTGGCTGAAAATGACCATGCACTTGCCTTTTACCACACCAATCCCTATTGGCCAGAGCATGTGGTGGTAATTCCGAAAAAGCGAAGTCGGACGTTCACGGAGTTTCCAGATGGACCTTCCATGAACGGGTTTATGACTTTGCTCCGGGAGGTTGCCCAGAAGGTGGAAGCCAAGTTTGGCGGCTGCCGGGTCGTCACCAATGTGGGAGACTACCAGACTGAGAAGTTCATGCACTGGCATGTGTATTTCGGGAAGAAGCTTCGGTAACGCCGCTTTACCTCCTGACCAGGATTTTTCGGCTGGCATATTTCCCATCTTGCTCTACCTGGAACAGATACAGTCCCTCAGGCAAAGCGGTGATGGCATATTGCTGAAGCATTCCTTTCTCCATCTGATCTTGCCACACAATTTTTCCCTGTTGGTCAAAAAGGCGAAGGGTGACTTCATGGAGAATCTCAGAGGTAAACCTGATCTGGAAGGTCCCATTATTGGGGTTGGGAACTACGTCAAACCCAATGTCTAAGGTGTTATTTACTAGGCTATTGGCTGCCACTTCAAATCCATTAGAGGTATCAGATCCACAAGCTGCTGAGATGGCAATCACGGTGTAGGTTCCTGGCTGACTTATGGGTAACCTTTGGCTGTCCTGACCAATGATCAGTTGGCCGTTTAAGAACCATTCATATGTTAGTGCCACAACATTAGCCTCAAGTATACCTGGGGTGATTTCACGAATGACAGGTTTCCTGGGAGGATTGACCTGTACGGCTCGTCCGATATCCGCTTGTGAGGTGGGGCAGCCCAGGCTGTCAATCACATCAATGGAGAAGGTGCCAGTAGCATACTCCGTTCTTTTGGGGCCTACCAAACCGTCAGACCAGATGTAAGAGGTAAAACCTGATTTCGCTACCAATACTGCACTGTCTCCTGGACAGAATTCTACTCGGGATTGTACCAGTACATCCTTTGCCAATGGCTGAATAAACAGCGAACGGTACAAAGATAACTGGCTTGTGCATCCACTGCTGTCATTGACTTTTACAAAATAGGAGCCTTCGTCTTTCACCAGGATACTTCGTGTAGTATCTCCATTAGACCATAAATATCCGGCATAATTTCCTGTTGTGAACACCACAGAATCGCCAGGACAAATCGTGGTGTCCGCAGGAGAAATAACCGGCCTTGCTGGAATGGGGCTTGCCGATACATGAAACAGATCGGAAGGAGGACTTACGCATAAACCTTGTTGCTCTACCTGTACCCAATAGCTTCCTGCTTGGCCTACATTTAGGGATTGACTAATGCTTAAAAGTCCATTTGGGTTGTACCAGAAATACCCATCGGCAGGGGAAGAAGTAAGGGTTATGCTATCGCCCACACAAATTACCCGGCCAGAAGCAGTAATGGTGGGTTTGGGCGTTGCCGGGCGCAGTTGCACCTGCAAGGTATCTGACCATGGACTGCTACACCCAAAACTGTCCACTGTTCGAACCTGATACACGCCCGCTTCATCTGCCCACCTTTGCAAGCTGTCTTGGAGCGTCTGGCCGTTGGGAAAACGCCATTGCACCCGGTAGCCCCCAGAGCTTGTGATCAGAACAGAATCTCCATCGCAAAAGATGCTGTCTGAAGCGATTAGGGTAGGTTTAACTGGCAATATCCTTTCTGTCATATTTACCGGTGGAGATAGCTGACTGCTACACCCGCTAGAATCGGTTACGACCAATTGATATGCGCCACCTGCTGAAACCCAAAGGGAAGCAGTGGAATCAATCACTGGAGTTCCATTCTTGCTCCACTGATACTTGGGGTAGCCAACCGGGCCCGAAAGCTGGGCACTATCTCCTTGACAGAATACAGTATCTGAATATATGATAACCGGCCGAGCTTGATTGCTAGACGCCCGAATAACCTTTGCAGGTGAAAGCGGACTTAGGCATCCTAAGTTATCAATGTGTTGAACCTCGTACATGCCAGACTGAAAAATAGTCCATGTTGGGCTGGAAATATTGGTTAGAACGCCATTTCGGTACCAATTATAGCCTGCTGCTGCCGATGTCGTGAGCACAGAACTGTCGCCCTGGCACAAGGTAGTATCAGTAGCAGTAATAGCTGGCTGAGGCATGGAGGGCAATTCGGTAAATGTTACTACATCTGAAACAGGACTTATACAGCCATCGGCATTGAGTACTTGTATCGAAAGGGAACTACTCGCCCTGATCACTCGACTTCCAAGGGTGATACCATCCGACCACAGGTAGCTGGCTTGGGGTGCTTGAACCCCAACTATCAGGCTGTCGCCATTGCAAAACGAAGTATCCCCTGGGACAATGACTGGCTTAAGCGGGAGTGCAACCGCAACCAAGGACAAAGGGTCCGAAGCAGCACTTTGGCAACCATTGCTGTTTTCAATTTGTAAGCTGATTTGAGCGGTTTGATTCACCCAAACTGAAGCGGTGGTCTCCCCTGTAGACCAGAGGTAGGCTGAACTTGTAGGAGCCTGTAATTGCACGCTGTCCCCTTGACAAAAACGACTTGTTCCATTAATGATGGAAATATTCGGTTTTCCGGGTAGGGTATCTGTGATAATGATAACTGGCTGAGAAAGTGAACTTCTGCACCCTTTGCTGTTAATGTGTTGGACTTGATACATACCCGTTTGAGTGGCGTTAAGGCTGCGAATTCCAACTCCTGCTAGCAGGGTTCCGTTCATGAACCATTGATAAGAAGCAGATGAGTCAGCCGTAAGGGCTGTGGTATCTCCCAGGCAAGGAGTGGTGTTCTGGGTAGATACAACCGGTTGGGCGAGTTGAGGCAGTTCAGTAAATGTTGTCACATCCGAGGCAGGACTTATGCAGCCATCTGCACTTTCAACCCTGACAGAAAGGGATCGAGTGGAATTAATGAATCTTCTAGCAGTTGTATCTCCATCAGACCACAAATACCTAAATGCTGTATCCTGGGTGCTGATCAGTAGGCTATCCCCAAAGCAGAAAGCGGTATCTCCAGAGGTAAGAATGGGTTTGGTGGGCGGGAGGACCTGGACAATTCGAACCGTATCTGATGGAATACTTTGGCAGCCACTGCTGTCGGTAACCATTAAGGTAATCTGTGCGGAAGAATCTACTTGAATGGCAGAAGCAGTTTCTCCTGTGGACCACATGTAAGCGGCACCTGAAGGAGCTTGCAGGGAGATGCTGTTTCCCTTACATAAGCGTTCGTTGCCGTTTATCGCCACAATTGGACGGGCAGGCAAGGTGTCAATGCTAATTGAGGTATTCAGGCTATCAACACACTCAGCATACTCTATGATAGTGGATACCGTATACAGTCCGGTATCTGAAAAGGTGTAATTCCAATCTTTTTCCCCTGCTCCAGTTAGTAGCGTATCTCCAGATAATATCCAAGTGTATCGAATTCCTGCCGGAAGGTTTAGCGTGGTATCGCTTAATTCAATTGTACTCACATCACATCCTTGCTGCTGCTGAAACCCGGCTATTGGCTGGAAACGTACTTGCGTTTGAGCATCCCAAGCAACAGGAGCTGCTTCTTGGTTAAATGCTTGGTCAATCGCCCGGGTGTAAAACGAGTAAGTACTGTCGTAAGCACCTCGAAACGTAAGGGTGGTGTCTGAAAGGTGATAACCGATCAACTTGTATGCACCTCCGTTGGTGGAAGCATACACATCGTATCGCCAAATACCTGATTGAGCATCACTACCAGTCCATGAGAGGGTAAAATCAGGGCTGCATTGTACAGAATCCAAGGGTAGGATGTGACTTGAGGGGGGGATGGTATCAATTGATACCGCCCATGGCCCTGTGTTTTCCAGACGAGTTGTATCGAAGGTCGCAGTCGCTTGGTGTTGCAGGAGGTTACCAGCCGCAGTTTCTTTGGGGAAATAGCTGTATCCCATATTCAACTCCGCTGAAGCAGATTTCAAGAATCCATTAGAGGCAACTGTCTGCGGGCCCAGGTTCCTGGTGTCCATTGAGCGAAATGTCCATTCGATAACTCCAGAAACGGTATCGACAGATGTACGCATTTGCAGAAAGTTGTCTTCGGTTGGCCTGAAATCAAGGTAGGCCGTCAGGTATTGAAGCCTCTTGCCGCGTACCAACACACTGTCTCCCCAGTAGAGGTCTCCCAGCGAAAAGCTGCTCCAATCCACAGTGGAGGCATTCAGGCTGTCTTTCACCACCAACTCCCGGATGGGGGTAGCTGAACCAGCAGGGAAACGAGCCGTTATCTGAACGTACAGTGGCTGGGTGGCTTGCTGATACCTGCTTGACGTGTGGCCATCTGGACCTCTTAATGAAATGGCATCGGACATTCCAGCCGAAACAGATAAGGTGGTTTGGTAAATTTCTTTTGGAGCCAGGTGTGCCTGACAAGCAGCTTCACCGTATAAAGCTGTTTGTTGCCTGCGAGCAAACTCAGTTGCTTCTGCAGCTGTGCCCAAGCCGCTGTACTGCCATGCACCTGCCCATGCATGCAACAGGCTTACCGGTGCTGTATGGGAAAGATTACTGAAGTATGTTCGAACTTTTTCCTGCTGGGCACTGTCTCCCAGGCATACATTGGACGCGAGAAAGGAACTGTCTAGAGGGGAATTAACGATAGCAAATACATTTGGACTCCCAGATTGAGTTGACTTAATTCTGATGGGGATCTCCCTGAAATTTCTTCCCGGAACCATTGGGATCAGCAGGCCGTGGAGCTTCAACGAGAGCGGCTCTCGCAAGAGCGTATCCGTAGAAACAGCCTGTGAAAGGGTTCCATAGGATAATAACCCATCCTGGGGAGATTGTAGTTCCTGCTCAAATTCTATTTCAACACCTGCTGGTAAGCCAATCCATACCGGAACGTTTGCTGCGTCCCGTGCATTTCGGTTTCCTACGCGTATGGAAGCGGGTGTCCATTGGCCCATGTTTAATTCACCAGGGGTTTCTATCCGTGCCCAGCAGTTATTGGTGGAAGGATCTGTTACCTGGAAAGCCCCTGGTAATAACAAGGTAGTATCCCCGGGAATTTCCAGCTCCACATCGTAGCTGCCTGTTGAAAATCCTTGTAAGGGCAGGCGACATGTGAGTACTTCGTAGTCAATTGACTCAATGAGGCTGTCAGGTAATGTCAGGATGACACTTCCCCCTTGTTTGAGGCGTACCGAAACCCCGGTTCGAAAGCCATTGCCAAAAAGCCTGATGTGCTGCCAGCTTTCTTGCTCACCCTCCTGTGGAAAAATTCGAGTCAGTACTGGACGGACGTAGCTGGTGAAAGTATCCGTCTGAACTGCACTCCATTGCCCAAGTAAATCCCGAAATTGCATGTGCAGGACGTGACTGCCTGCTTTCAAATGTGCAGTTTGTGCTTGTTCAAGGAAAAATTGTGGACTTCTACTTTCTGGAAATTCTCCCTCTTGCAAGCTTGTTATGTCTCCGTCAAACCAGTACCGATAGGCATTGACCTTATTGTTAAACCCGCGCATCACAAAAAACTGACTCGAAGTGATGCTCCACTCTCCATAGGTATTCACAAAACGGATGTGAAAGCGGTGAATGCCATTTCCTACAGCTTGTAGCAGTACACTGTCCAATAAGGTAATGGAAGTTGCAGGCGTTACTGATTGGTATACGCGCTGGTCATATGCCTCATCAAACCAATATTCATAGCCTGCTACCTGTACTACATCTGAGGCTTTGAAAAAGAATTCGCTCGCGGCGGCACTCCATCTCCCCGCGCCATCTCGAAACCGGATGTGGTAACTGTGAAGTCCGTTTCCAATC
>JBCDIQ010000139.1:0-13139 GCA_039024295.1 Bacteroidota bacterium
CCCCGCTCGTGGAATACTACATTTTCAAAACCCTTCCTGCTGTGCTTCCCAAAGGCCCATTAGCGGTGGCATCTCATTTTATCTATTCAGCTAAATGGGAAGTACTCAAGGAAAAAGATGTAAACTGGTTAAAAGGGCGGTACCACAGCACGTCTTTTTATCCCTTTGATGCAGGGCACATGTTTCCCTTAGAGCAGCCAAAAGAGGCTGCCCAGCTAGTGAAACAAATCTTAGAAGCAAAGTCTAAGTAGAAAGGCTATTAAATAATGAGCAGTCGCTGAAAAGTTATCTGGCCGTTGCCCTCTTGGACACGGACCTGGTAAACTCCTGGAGCCAGTTTTGGCAGCTGGATATTTGTATTCCGGACAAACGTTCTGGTAGCAGTTAACACGATACGGCCAGTCGGATCAAGAAGATGAATCAGGAACTTTTCGGATGAATTTCCATCGCGGAATATGCGTAACCTCTGGCCTGAAGTTATCGGGTTGGGAGAAATGTTCCATGAGGATGATTCCTGCACATTCAAGGTTCTGACCTGAGAAAGCATCTCCTCACCATTTGCTCCGATAAAACGGACCCGATAATGAACTTCTCCACTGCCGGGTGCTGCATCTTTAAATTGAAATTCAGCTTCTCCAACTTGTGCTTTGACTTCTCCAATCGTAGAAAAATCAGTCCCATCTCGAGAAGCTTCGACCAGGAATCGAGCACGGTCGGTTAGTTCTTCTGTTTTCCACCTTAAAACTGACACAGCATCTTCTCTGTCCGCTTGAAAAGTTTCAAATGCGATCGGCAATACACTTGCCTCTGTTACGCTGATGTCATCGAAATAATAATAGGCGTATCCTGAACCGCTAGGCGTTCGGAATTGCTGCCGAACGGTATTGTTGTCGTTGCGAAAGTTTCCAAGGGTAATGTGGGTATGATTTGCAGTTGCGGTAAAAGTAAAACTAATGGTTTGCCAAGTGGTGCTAAAAAGGAGCCCAGGCGACTCATAGGTGGGGGTAAGCTGAATGGGTTGTTTGCCATTTTGGGTGAGAGCTCCATTGGAAAAGTGTGCACCTAATCGGGTGCCAAATCCACCGTAAGCCCCGGTTCCTGCTATTCCGTTGGTGTATGAAAAACTCAGTACGTAGGTTTTTCCAATTTGCAGGGGACTGCTAAGCTGTACACTAATGTACTCCCTGAAATTGTTGCTAAAAGAAAGCCATGTGCCCAGTCCCATTGCCCCACTGCCGCCCAGGGGATTCACCCGTGCATTCAGGGTTTCGGGAAACCTAAAAAATCCCGTACCGCAGGTGTGGAAATAATCGGGGGTGCCACTATTGCCATTGTTGCAGCCTGTGGTCCCATTTACATTATTCCAGTTCGAAACCAGGGACCATTGACAGGAGGTGGAAGGGCAGATAGAATAGGTTTCAAAGCCAGGGTTGGGAACTAGGTTGGGCTGACTCCAAAGCGGGAAAACAAATAGTATCAGACCCCCCAGCAAGATCAATGCGTGAGCAAAAGATTTCATGTGAGTTAGGTTAGGGTAAAATAAAACTTCACGCCAGGAGGTTCCAGTTTTTAACCAGAAGAAAATGTGTATCTATTTTTAGGCAACCTACGACTTAATTACAGTAATTTATGGACCTTCTCAAATATTTTGGTACTTACCTTTTGGTATGTATAAACTGGTAGACCCCCTAATTCGCCTAATCCTTACTTTCGTTCTAGCTCCCAACATCCTTTTCGCCCAACAAAAATCCATTGCCTATGACAACCAGCAATGGCTCCAGTATTACCAGACCCTCCAGGTTTCCAACAGGATTTCCATTCTGAATGATGTGGGTTACCGTGTGAAAGATGTGCTCCAACGTCGGTCTCAGTATTTAGTCCGAACGATGGTCTCTTGGCAGGTAGGAAAGGAGGCGAAAGTTGGGGTAGGCATTGGCCATTGGGGCAGCTTTCGGACAAAGGGGTTAGGAAGAATTGAAATACGCCCTCACCTCAATTTCAGCACCCGGCACCAGCAGGGGAAATGGGTGTTTTCCCACCGGCTTCGAGGCGAGCAACGCTTCTTTCAATCGGTTAATCCATCAGGGGATCATGTCTCGAACATTCGCATTCGATACAGGCTCATAGGAAAATTTCCCTTGGTTCAGTTTTTAGATTCGAGTCCCATTTCAGGCCTGGATATGTTATTGGGAAATGAAGTTATGCTGAATTTGGGGGAATCCATCGCGTACAACGTATTTGACCAAAACAGAGTACTGGCTGGAACCCTTCTCAAGGTATCGCCTGCCCTCCATATATCCCTGCTATACCAGCATAGATTTCAGGCATTGAACCAGCCTGCTGCTTACAGGCAGCTATATATTTTATGGCTTGGCATTTAGCGCCGAATTTCTTTTGGGGAGGGAGGATGACCTTAGACGTTGTACCTGTTGATAAGTAGCTATACCTGCCCATACATGGCAGTGGCGTCATATTGTTCCAATGTGGAAAAGTCCTCTTGATAGGACTGGTTTGAGAAAATCTTTTCAATTTCAATTATGCAGTGGGATTTTTATTACATCTGGCACCTTGTAAAAATGATCTGAAACTGAAACATATTAGAATTAATCGTATCAAAAAAAGTGGATCAACCTGCAAGGTTCTTACGCAAAAATTGAATAAAATAGCTTCTGTGGATAAGGTTAAATATCTGTAAATCAATCTATGAAAAGGTGTTTCTGATAATATAAAGCCTGATCTTAGGTTATTTCTTTCATCCCAAAATTTGCACATAGTATTTTTCTGCTTCCTGAATTTCATGCTGCTTCTGACAGACCCATGAATAGGCTTACATACCTGTTTTGTGCGTAGGGGTTTTCCTTAATTTTACATCTGTCGAATTACTTAATCCCATAAGTAAATAGTCCTACCAAATAACTAATCGACGGTAATTTTTTGGCATTCTGTGCTAAGGTGGGCTAGGTATGGCCTGCCTGAAGCCATTTTTTGTATTCACAATCGCACACTTTCTAGGGTAATAATATCATGAAAATTAAGCTAAGGCGAACCGTTGGAACCCCGCTGTATCAGCTGCTCCTGGCGATATTTCTCAGTTTGGGAACCCAAGTTATGCAAGCTCAGGTGGCAGATTTTACTCCGGACAATACTTCGGGCTGTGCGCCACTTGTTGCAGTAAATTTCATTAACAACAGCAGCGGAGGAGCGGTCTCCTACCTCTGGGACTTTGGCAATGGTAACACCTCTACCTTGGCCAGTCCTGGTGCCTTCTACACCGTTCCCGGCACCTATGTGGTTCGCTTGACGGTGGACTTTGGAGGAGGGCTTTCAGATACCCATACAGATACAGTTGTGGTGTTTGCAGGGCCTACCGTTGATTTTGGGATTAACCCCAATTTTGGCTGTGTGCCACATTCGGTCAACTTCACCGACCTGAGTGTCGCGGGCGATACCGCAATTGTAGATTGGATTTGGGACTTTGGGGATGGAACAACTTCCAGCCTTCAGAATCCCTCTCACACTTACAATTCCATCGGAAGTTATGATGTTACCCTGGTAGCAACTGATGGAAATGGTTGCCGAACCACCTTCATTAAAAATGATTCAGTAGATGTATCGACCCCACCGACAATCGATTTTTCAGCGTCCAACACACAGTCTTGTAACGCACCGCTGACAACTCGCTTTACCTCTTCCGTTTCACCGACTGGCACCTATACTTATTTGTGGGATTTCGGTGATGGCAACACCTCTACTGCCCCCAACCCAGGGCACGCTTACAGCACCACGGGCAACTACAGCGTGACCCTTACCGTCACGGATCAAAACGGATGTGCGGAAACAGAATCAAAATTTGACTTCATACAAATAGGCAGACCCGTTGCCGATTACAATGTAAGCAACTCAATAGCCTGTGCAGGACAACCTGTTAATTTCATCAACCTCTCAACAGGAGCTGATAGTTACTCCTGGGATTTTGGAGACGGGGGGACCTCAACCAATTCGAATCCCATTCACAGTTACGCAGCACCGGGCACCTACAATGTCCGGCTTTTGGCGCAAAATACGGTTGATGGTTGCTCGGACGTCATTGTGAAAACCAATATCGTTGAAGTACGTCCTTCACCTTTGGTTAATTTTTCAGCAACCAACAACATCGGTTGTCAGGTTCCCCAATCTGTCACCTTTACGGATGCCTCTACCAATGCCGCCACCTACCTCTGGGATTTTGGCGATGGAAATACCGCTTCTGCCCCCTCTCCGGTTACCCATGTATACACTGCGCAAGGAATTTATGACGTAACCTTGACTGTAACCAGTGTTGACGGCTGCCAGACCACCCGGACGATTCCCTCTTTGGTACAAATTGTTCCTCCTACAGCCAACTTTGCTGCAGACAGTGTGGCAGGATGTATCCCATTGGACGTGGATTTTCAGGACCTGAGCATTTCAAATGATCCTATTACCCTTTGGACATGGACATTTGGAGATGGAACAGGCTCGACTGTTCAAAACCCAAGAAAGACCTATACCTCTGTTGGCACCTTTGATGTGACCCTGACGATCCGCACCGCAAGTGGATGTATAGCTTCCATTACGCAAGCAGACTATATTCAGGCAGGTACCCGTCCCATTGTGGACTTTACTGCCAATCCGGTTGCAGTATGTGTGGATGATTTGGTGACGTTCAACAACATGACGAATGTTGGCAACATCTGGCAGTGGTTTTTCGGTGATGGAAATGGCTCGAATGCCCAGTTTCCTACGCATGCTTATCAAGATACGGGTACGTTTGATGTTACCTTGATCGCTAACCACTTTGGCTGTTTCGACACCTTAATCCGCGAAGAATACATCCGGGTTTTTGGACCTATCGCAGATTTTGAACTGGCACCTCAAAGAGGGTGTGATGTGCCCCTTACCGTTACCTTCACAGATGCTTCCATAGATCCTACCGGTTGGGTGTGGGACTTTGGGGATGGAAATACAGATACAGTTCAGAACCCCGTTCATACCTACACCTCACCAGGTACCTATACCGTTCGCTTGACGGTTGTAAATGATAGCTCAGGCTGTACAGATGTTTTTGAGCAAGACATTACCATTTCGAAGCCAACTGCCAGTTTCACAGTTGGCAATACCTTTGGATGTAATGGCATAACTGTTCCGATCACAAATGAATCCCTAAATGCAACCAATTATACCTGGGATTTTGGAGATGGAGGCACTTCTACTGCTGCGAATCCCTCCTATACCTACAATACACCTGGTACCTATCGAATTACCCTGATTGCGGAGGATAATTTTGGCTGTCGGGATACGTTCGAAAATCCGGTTAATATAAATATCATTGGTACGGATGTTATTTTTGATGCTGATACCACCTTTGGCTGTGCGCCGCTCTCCGTGACATTTTCCAATGCTTCTCGATCATACCCTTCCACTAACAGCATCATTGCTTATTTCTGGGACTTTGGAGATGGAGGTACATCTGGAGCCGCAAATCCAGTTTATACCTATTCAACTCCAGGGGTATATGATGTAAGGCTTACTGTTATTGATGACCAGGGATGTGTGAGCACCCTGACACGTCCATCTTACATCAACCCGACCTTCCCTACTGCTCAATTTACCACCAGCGATACATTGGCGTGTCCAGGTGCATTGGTTTCCTTTAATGATCAGTCTATTGGAAATGGCCTGAATTATTTCTGGGATTTTGGGGATGGCAATTCCTCCATTGTTGTAAATCCCCAAAACCTGTACCCGGGCAATGGCTCTTACACCGTAACGTTAACAGTTATTGATGCCAACGGCTGCTCGGACTCAGAAGTCAAGTTCAACCACATAAATATCTCTAAGCCCACGGCTGCATTTGCCAACACATCTGTCAGGAAGGCATGTCCTCCTCTTCAGGTTACCTTCACAGATCAGTCCAGCTCAGATGTCGTTTCCTGGCTTTGGGACTTTGGAGATGGGAGTACTTCTACGCTTCCCAATCCTTCTAAGGTATATGGCATCGCGGGAAATTACTCTGTCAGGCTGATTGTAGAAAATACAGAAGGCTGTCGGGACACGATTTTAAAATCTGGATTGGTAGAGCTGGACGGTCCGGCAGGTTCGTTTACCATGGGACCCCTTTCGGGCTGTAATCCATTAACGGTTAATTTTTCAGCATCTACCGCCGGAGCAGTTAGCTGGCAGTGGGACTTTGGAGATGGTAGCCTCGGAACGGGTGCGACTACTTCTCATACCTATACACGGGATACAATTGCATACCCTATTTTGAGTATTCGGGATACGGCAGGCTGTTTGGTGACGGTTCAGTCCCCGGACAGCATAGACGTTAAGCCACTTCCCATCCCCAGCTTTACCACCAACTTCACGGATATTTGTTTGGGGCAACGGGTATTCTTTACCAATACTTCTTCTTCAGCAGATCCGATTGTATTGTATGAATGGGACTTCGGGGATGGCACAACCTCTAATGTGCGTAACCCAGATCATACCTATACCACCGTCGGTAATTATGATGTGAGCCTTGCGCTGCAGACCAGCGAAGGGTGTCGGGATACGGTCACCACGCCCATTACCATTACCGTAAAAGGTCCACCGACTGCGTTTTTTACGCCCTCGAGAACTAGGGGCTGTGTACCGCTTACCAATGTCGTATTCAGAGACAGTTCATTTGGAAGCTTTCCCATTGTGGATTGGCGTTGGGATTTTGGGGATGGCGGCATAGACAGTGCTCAATTCCCAGTATACACCTTTAACAATTCCGGTATTTACAATGTCAGTCTGATCGTAACAGATATCGAAGGCTGTAGCGATACCATGTTCCAGGTGATCACAGTTGATGCATTGCCTAATATGGATTTCACAGTCTCTGATCGATTCAGCTGTGCCCCTGATCAACTGAGGTTTACAGATCAAACTTCCAGTAGTGCCAGCATTACCAACTGGTTCTGGCAATTTGGGGATGGGGCAACTTCCACTCAGCAGAACCCTGTCCATACGTATGCTATTGATGGTAACTATACCGTAAGCCTTCAAGTGACAGATGCAAATGGCTGTTCCAACAGCCTGACGCGGAATAGTTACATTGTACTGAGGCATCCCGTGGCAGATTTTGTGTCCACAGCAGTTCCCTCTTGTCCTGGACAGCGGGTAAGGTTTACCAATACTTCTACGCCTGATACAACGCTGAACTTTTACTTTTGGCAATTTGGTGATGGCGGCACCTCGCGTGGGCAAAACCCCCGTCGGACGTATAACAACCCAGGTACGTATGATGTAACATTTGTGGTTGGAAATATCCTGGGATGTAGAGATACCATAACCAAGCCTGCACATGTTACCATCTATACCCCCCCTACGGCTTCCATGGTGGTTTCAAAAACAGCTTTTTGTACCCCAGACAGTATCCGGGTAATCAGCACAAGCACCAATGGGACCTCGCCCATAACCAGTACCTTCTGGGAGTTTGGAAATGGGAATGTGGCAAATACCCAGGTCGCCAATTTCACCTATACCATATCTGGCAATTACACCCTGAGGTTGACGGTTACTGACTCACTGGGATGTGAAGACAGGGAAACCCAAACCATTAATGCCTATCCAGTACCGGAAGTCGATTTTGTGGCTGACGATACATTGAACTGCGCCCCTATCAACATTACGTTTACTGATCAAACCACCAGCTCGGCAACCCTGACCAATTGGCTTTGGGACTTTGGAGATGGGACCTTTGGGGCAGGTAATCGCCCAATAAACAGATACAACACTAATGGCGTATATGATGTGTCGCTAATTGCCACTGACATCAACGGGTGCCGGGATACCCTCATCAAGCCCCAATATATCGTGCTGGATCACCCTACGGCTAATTTTAGCATTGTAGATACCCTGGCATGTACCCTGGAAGATATCCAGTTTTATGACCTTTCAGCAGGCAATCTTCCTATAACCGGATGGGACTGGGACTTTGGAGATGGCAATACTTCGAATGTTCAAAATCCTGTCCATAGATATTCTGCTCCAGGGACCTATACGGTAAGACTGGTAGCCTCTGATTCCAAAGGGTGTACCGATGCCATCACACGGACCACGCTAGTCCGCATTCTGCCAAGTCCAATCATTGGGTTCAGTGTATCTGATAATGCAGATTGTACCCCATTTGGTGTAGGGTTTACAGATGCCAGTGCGCCAAATGGTTCTCCTATCGTCTCTCGTTTGTGGGAGTTTGGTGATGGGAATAGCTCCACCTCTGTCAACCCATTTCATACTTATACCACTCCTGGGATTTACAGCGCCCGACTTACCCTTACCGACCTGAATGGTTGTACTTCGAGGGATTCTGTAAGCCTTACGTCTTACACACGTCCGATAGCAAACTTTAGCTCAGCAGACTCTTTGGGCTGTCTTACCCAAACGGTAACCTTCACAGATTCTACTGTCTCACCATATTTATTGAGCAGTTGGTCCTGGAACTTTGGCGATGGAAATACGGATACCGTTCAGTCACCTGTTCACTCTTACAGTGGGTTGGGGCCCTACACGGTTCGCCTAGAAGTAGAAGACCAGTTCGGCTGCCGGGATACGATCATCAAGACCAATTTTGTTTCCCTGTTCGACCCTCAGGTGGATTTTACCCTTAGCAGAACTCAAGGTTGCCCAGGCGTTTCGGTAACCTTTACGGGGAGCGCATCTGTGGATACCTCAGTTGCTAACTGGTTCTGGGATTTTGGTGATGGGCAAATTGGCTTTGGCCAAACCACCAGCCATACCTACAATAACCCCGGCCAATATACCGTAGGACTGGTTATTCAGACAGTGGTTGGCTGTATCGCACGGCAGAGTAAAGTAAATGTCATCCAGGTGTTTGAAGCACCAAACGCAGGCTTTGAAGCCATTCCACCAGCGGGATGTACCCCTTTTGCCACCCAGTTTCAGGATACCTCTTCTACAGGATCAGCTGCCATTACCCAATGGTTTTGGGATTTTGACAATGGCAGCACTTCAACAGCCCAGAACCCCGCACAACTGTATGGAACGGCAGGTGCTTATGATGTATTCCTGCGGATCATCGATAACAACGGGTGTAGAGACAGCATTACCCAAGTGACGGATGCCTATGATTTACCAACTGCAAATTTCTTTTCCAATGATACCATGGGCTGTGCCCCGCAAGTGGTCCGCTTTTTCGACCTAAGCACTGGTCCAGCAGCTGCTGCAAGGTGGCTGTGGGACTTTGGTGATGGAAATACAGACACGGTTCAGAATCCTGTTCATACTTATGCCAATGAAGGAAATTATGATGTACAGCTCATCATGTGGGATGCGAATGGGTGTAGTGACACGATCTTGTTTACCGACTACATCCGACTGTCAATCCCTGATGCCGATTTTACCATGGATCAGCGTAATGGATGTCCAGGAACTACCGTTGAATTTACAGATCAATCAGTACCGGACTTTCCATTGGTTATCTGGGCCTGGGATTTTGGAGATGGAAATACCTCTTCCTTGCAGAATCCCCAGCATGTCTTTGGGGCTGCTGGAACTTATACCGTTACGCTGACAGTTACCAATGTAAACGGGTGTACCAGCACCTACCAGGACAGCGTGTTAATTTATGCACCTCCTACAGCTGATTTTTCACCAGATGCAGCCGCAGGTTGTGCCCCTTTCCTGGCCCGTTTCAATGACGGATCCATTGCCAACCAGTCTGGGGCAAGCTTGGTAAGTTGGAACTGGACATTTGGAGACGGAAATACCTCCACTGCTCGCAACCCAGGTAATACGTACCTGACCCCAGGGGTTTATAATGTTCAACTGATCGTTGCCGATAACCTGGGATGTCAGGACACTTCGTCATCAACAGTAGAAGCCTTTGGGCTGCCAACAGCCAACTTTACGGCAAGTGATACCTTCAGTTGTTCGCCAATTGCGATACAGTTTACCGATGGTTCAACCGGACCGAATACGATCACCGGATGGCAGTGGAATTTTGGCGATGCAGGTACGGATACCGTTCAGAATCCCTCCCACTTGTACACTGCTGATGGTACTTATGATGTGACCCTTACTGTTACTGATACAAATGGTTGCCAAAGTGTCCTGACACGCCTAGCTTATGTAAGGCTATCAAGGCCAGACGCCAACTTCACCCTTTCTGATTCATTGGGTTGTCCATTGACCACCGTTACCTTCGTTGATGCCAGTATAGCTGATACCACCCTCGTGGGATGGCAGTGGAGTTTTGGAGACGGAGGGACAGATACCGTCAGAAACCCCAGTCACCAGTACACCACTCCAGGCTTGTACGATGTAACCTTGATCACCACGAATATCATTGGGTGTCAGGATACCTTTACGATGCAGCGTGCCGTTCGAATCTTGGACCGCCCGGGTGCAAACTTCACCATGTCAGCCCCTTCTGGTTGTATTCCGTTTAATTTACAGTTTTTCAATAATTCTACGCTGGCCTCTTCCCCTATTATCTCCTATAATTGGGACCTGGGAAATGGACAGACTTCTAACCAGACCAACCCCTCAACCAGCTATACTTCGGCAGGTATTTACACCGTAAGGCTGATTGTTACGGATGCAAATGGATGTAGAGATACCATTTCCCGCACTGTCGAAGCCTTTGGCCTTCCAACTGCAGATTTCATGTCTGTAGATACGTTTGGATGTGCACCTACCGTAATTCCATTTATCGACCAAAGTATTGGGGCAACTGCATGGGAGTGGAGTTTTGGAAATGGATCAACATCAAATCAGCGTTTTCCATCTGTACTCTACACCCAAAATGGAGTATATGATGTAAGCTTGAAAATCTGGGACATAAATGGATGTCAGGACAGTGTGCTGAAGCCTAACTACATCCGTCTTACCCAGCCAACAGCGAGTTTTAGTGTGGATAAGATTCAGGACTGTCCTGGACTCACCTTCAACTTTACAGATTTATCGGTTCCAGATCATCCATTGACCTCTTGGTCCTGGAACTTTGGAGACGGGAATACATCGACTCTACAGAACCCCTCTCATGCCTATCAGGTAGCGGGTACGTACAGCGTGACCTTAATTGTCACCAACGTATTGGGGTGTTCAGATACCCTGACGAGAACCAACTTGGTGACTGTTCCAAATCCGCCTCAGGCAGCAATTATTCCTACGACCTTGAGTGGCTGTACGCCGTTTAGCACCAGTCTTTCAGATGGGTCTATTGCTGGCAGCTCTCCGCTCACCGGCAGGGTATGGACCTTTGGGAATGGAAATTCTTCAACTGCAGCAAACCCTAATGTTATTTATACCACACCGGGCGTTTACACGGTTCAACTCATTGTAACAGACGCACTCGGTTGTCTTGATACTGCTACGCAGCAATTAGAGGCATTCGCCTTGCCAAATGCACAGTTTTCAGCAAGCGACACCATCGGATGTTCGCCTATTGCTATCACCTTTTCCGAATTGTCTGCCGGACCCGCCCCTGTGACCCAGTGGACCTGGAATTTTGGGGATGGGAATTCAAGCACCCTCTCAAGTCCTACTCATATCTACACCAACGATGGGAGCTATACTGTAAGCCTCACGGTGGAAGACGCCAATGGCTGCCGAGATTCTCTGACCAAGCCGAGTTACATCAACCTGACGCGGCCTGCTGCAGATTTTACCCTTACGCCTGCACAAACTTGTCCCGGTACTACGCTGTCATTTACAGATGCAACTACCCCTGACTACCCACTGGTGAGTTGGGAATGGGACTTCGGAGATGGCACAAGCTCTACCTTGCAGAATCCTACCCATTTTTATGGAGCAGGAGGTGTATACACCGTGCGACTCATTGTGACCAATGTTCAGGGATGTCGTGACACGGTAACCAAGCCTGCAGTAGTTCAAATCTATACCCCGCCAACAGCTGGTATCTCTTTATCTGACAATGATGGGTGTACTCCATTTGGCATTGCGATTACAGACGTATCCGTAGCAGGATCTGCTCCTGTAACCAACTGGCAATGGGACTTTGGTGATGGAACCACCTCCACTGCCCAAAACCCAGGTCATACCTATACTACTCCAGGAACGTACACCATCAGCCTGATTACGACCGATGGAAACGGGTGCCGTGACACGGTATCTCAGTCGGTGACTTCTTATCAGTTGCCGACGGCAGATATGTTTACAGTTGACACATCTGGCTGTGCCCCACGAACGGTCAGTTTCTCTGACCTCAGTTCTGGTCCTGCTACACTTGCCAACTGGAACTGGAGCTTTGGCGATGGGAATACGTCGACTGCTCAGAATCCTGTTCACACTTATGTAAACGTTGGGAATTACACCGTTCAGCTGGAGGTTGTGGATGTAAACGGTTGTGCTGATACCCTCATTCGACCTAATTATATTCAGCTTTCTAATCCTACTGCTGACTTTGTGGTAAGTGATTCGCAGAGCTGTAGAGGCAATACGGTACAATTTACCGATACCTCCATTCCAGATGCGCCACTTGTAAGTTGGCAGTGGGACTTTGGCGATGGCAATACCTCCACTGCCCAAAATCCTGTTCACACCTACACAACTCAGGGGACTTACACCGTAGAGTTAGTGGTGACCAATATGAACGGCTGTACCGACACCGTTCGGAAACCAAGTATTATTCAGGTTTTGACTGGCCCAGAAGCCGTGTTCAGTTTGTCTTCCCGAGTAGGCTGTATTCCGTTTGCGCTTACAGCAAACGACCGTTCTGTGGCCTATGATGGTGCATTGAACGACTGGCAGTGGACGTGGGGAGATGGTCAGACTACTTCAGGAGCTAATTCTGGATATACCTACACGACCCCTGGCCGTTACACCATTGGATTGACAGTTACCGATGTAAACGGTTGTGTAGACACCGTAAGCCAAGTGGTAGAAGCACGAGGACTACCGACAGCGGAATTTGTATCCCTTGATACCATTGGTTGTGGGCCTCAGGCGACTACCTTCTCGGATCAGTCTACAGGTCCGGCGACCATTAACCAATGGTTCTGGAACTTTGGCGATGGCAATACCTCAAATTCAAGAAATCCGATCAACACCTACCTCAACGATGGGGTGTATGATGTGGAATTGATCGTAAGCGATGTAAATGGCTGTCGGGA
>JBCDIQ010000140.1:0-13041 GCA_039024295.1 Bacteroidota bacterium
TAAACTTGTGTAGTAATGTTAAACTATCCTAAAAAAGTTGTTCGTAAGGTTTTTCCAGGTTTATTCTTGGCAAAGACTCCTAAGGTTTATCCTGAGGATGTATTTATAGCCTCCTATCCAAAATCAGGTAATACTTGGACCCGGTTTGTACTTGCACATTTACTCACGAGAAACACCAAAGATTTAAATTTCCAGAATTACGACCAGTATGTACCTGAACTTGGGGTACATGACGAATTCATCATCAACCGGCCTCCACCGCGACTTATGAAAACCCATGTTCATCCACAAGATTACATGAATAAGGCAGTCTATGTTATTCGCGATCCACGTGATGTGTACGTATCTTATTATTATTACCTTCGAAAAAGATACTATTCAGAAGAGTTGACCTTTGAGGAGTTCTTTCTTAATTCAGAAATCCCATTTGGTAGATGGAAAGAGCACGTAGAGGCCTGGGATAAGCACCAAAATAAAATTGTAATTCGCTATGAGGATTTACTTGCCAATCCAGAAGGTGAATTTCAACGCTTAATCGATTTCGTACCTGAATTTGAGCTAAGGATAGAAGATTTGCCTGAAGCTTTGAATCAATCCTCGTTTGATCGCCTCAAGCAAAAGGAAAAGGCTTTCGGGAGGGCATTTCGCTCAAAAGAAGATGAAAAAAGGGCGAATAGATTTATGCGTAAAGGGGTAAAAGGAGACTGGAAATCCATGTTCACCCCTTTCATGCTGGATCAACTTTATGAAAAGTCTGAAGCCATGATGTCGAAATACGGTTATAGCCGTTAATCTTTTTTAAGTTTGAACTTTAAATTTTTTTCCCATGCAAACCCAACAGATATCTCTTCACAAAAAAGAACTAGACGAAAGAGGTTTTACCATTCTTAAGGGAGTATTCTCTGAAAGTGAGCTCGCTCCGGTCAGGAAGCTGACGGATGAAATCATTGATTATGCGGAAAAGGAACTCGAAGATCCATTTCGTAATTACTTTTTGAGGCATCGGGCTGATCAAGGAGCTCTCTACGACTTATTTTGTAGACACCCTGAGTTTCAGACCATGGCCAGGAGCCCTCGTGTATTAGATGCGCTGGAAGAAGTACTAGGGCCAGACATTTTTCTTTATGAAAACAGCTTGGTGTATAAGCCCAAAGGAAAGAATAACGAGGTGCCATGGCATCAGGATTATATGAACCGGCCAGATGAGCCCAGAAAGTATGTTGTGTGGATGGCTTTGGACAATGTAAGACGTGAAAATGGTGCTATGACGGTAATTCCAGGATCACATAAGAATGGATTTTTGCCTTGGTTTAAAGTAGAAGGAGAGACTCATCATACCCGTTTAAAACTTGACGATATAAACGTAGATGAATTCGAGTATGCTGAGATGGATGCTGGAGATGTTCTGATTTTTAATCAGTTATTAATACATGGAAGTAAGCGTATTTCTTCCAGAGAGCCTAGAAGGGCATTTCGGGTTGCTTATCAAGGGTTTGAGGAAGTATTTACTCCTAGATCAGTACCAGTTGTCGTTCGTGGAGGTCATCCTGATAGCTTGGCTAAAAGATACCCTCAAAAGTTTGACGTAGAATCTCTCAAGCTCAAGAAGAATGGCCCTGTTAGATGGTTTTTACATGGGGTAGGAAAGAGGCTACAGAAGTTCTAAGTTAATATAATTGTCGCCCGAACCTCTCATAAGCTTTTCCTTTGTATATGACATCCAAACTCAAAACTCTACTTAAGCCTGCTTACCGTATGGGCAAGGCCCTCAAGCGGGACATGGAGAACCAGTATATACACAGCAGGGTATTTCAAAAACCCATAGTGGTAAATTTGTTGGCAAATGATATCTGTAACTCCAAATGTACCATGTGTAATATTTGGGAGCAGAAATTGGATTTTGAAATCACCCCTGGGCAATTAGGGGAAATCTTAAAGGACGATTTATTCTCTGAGATAAGTCATATTGGCGTTACGGGTGGGGAACCCACCTTGCGAAAAGATCTTCCTCAGCTTTATGAGGCTGCTTGTAAGGCTTTGCCCAATCTTAAAGGAATGAGCATCATTACCAATGCCATCCGGAGAGATCAGGTAATTGAACGAGTTGAAGAGGTAATAGAGGTATTGGAAAGTCATGGGAAAGATTTTTCCATGATGGTTTCCTTGGATGGGTACGGGGAAATGCACGACAAACATCGGGGACGACCAGGCAATTTTGAAACGGCCGTAGAGGTAATACGTCATTTCAAAAAGAATCACCCCTATTCTGTTGCTACTGGATGTACGATTTCTAAGACCAATGTTTGGGGAGTAGATGAACTCCTCGATTTTTTGGTGGAAGAAAGTGTCTATGGCCGATTCAGGATAGCGGAGTTTATTACCCGATTGTATAACAATAACATTACAGACCGTATTCGCGCTTTTGATGATGATGAAATCTATCACCTGATTGGGTTCTTCAAAAAGCTAGAGCAGACCTTTGAACAAGACCCTACCTATCAGCATACTTACCGGAATATCCAGCATATGCTACAAGGGGGACAAAGGATGATGGGGTGTCCTTATCATGTGAAAGGAGTGGTATTGGACTCCAGGGGCCAAATTTTATACTGTGCGCCTAAGTCTAAGAATCTCGGCAGTGCATTGAAGGAGAGTGCTTTAAATCTATTTAAAGAAAACCAAGATGAAAAGCAGAGAATTCTAAAGGAAAATTGTCAGGATTGTATCCATGATTACCACTATCCGCCTACCTATGAGCAGGAAAGCCTCAAGTATAGTGAGTGGGCATGGAACAAAGCCTTGTCATTCAGAGCTGCAAAAACCACCGCAAGACTGGCTCCAGCCTTTGGGACACTCGACCGTCCAAAGGATAGAAAAGTTATCTACATAACCGGATGGTACGGTACTGAAACCGTAGGTGACAAGGCCATTCTAGGAGCCATTATGAATCACTATGAAGCGGAATGTGATGGAAAAGTTGAGTTCTGGATTTCGGCCTATTACCCATTTGTCACTGAGCGCACCCTGGTTGAACTTGAAAAACCAGGCAGGGTAATCCCTGTTTACAGTGCTGATTTCATAAAAGCAGCTAAAACGGCTGATATCACGGTAATGGGAGGAGGGCCGCTTATGGGCATCGAAGCGCTAGCCACTCCACTTACTGCTTTCAGGGTTGCCAAGCAAGCAGGCAAAAAACTGGTCATATTCGGGTGCGGGATGGGGCCTTTGAAAGAAAAAGTCCATTTAGACGCTGCAACGGAAATGCTAAAGCTCTCCGATGAAATTACTTTACGTGACCAAACTTCGGTTGCCTGGGCAAAACAATTAACAGGCAGAACCGATATTTCATGCATCGGTGATCCTGCGGGGCAATACGTACGTGAGATAGCGGAAAACCTATCTCCGGAAACCAAGCCCTATCTTGCTTGTTTTCTAAGAGATTGGACCCCTGAATACATAGGCGATTTATCGCCTGAAGAGCAATTAAATTTAAAACTACAGTTTGAATCCCGAATTGCTGAAGAAATAAAGCATATCTGTAAGGTGCACAACCTCATTCCAGCATTTTACTGTATGCATACGTTTTTTGTGGGTGGAGATGATCGAGACTTCTATCGGCGGTTTATTAAAACGCATTTTGAGGGAGAAGCGCATTACCTGGAACACAGGCCCTCTTCTGTAAACCAAATTATCTCAGCCATGAAAAGCGCAAGGTTTAATATCTGCATGCGTTTTCATTCAGTTCTTATGGCTCATACCCTTGGAGTTGATTTTTTCGCGATTGATTATACCAATGGTGGCAAAATCAAAGGATTCTTGCAGGATAATGATGCATTGGATCGGATGATTAGTTTACAGGACTTGGCCCATTCGAACACGTTCCATCTGCCGTTTGAGGTTGTCTCTACATGAAAGTACTGCAAGTAAATACCAATTCGGCTGGTGGTGCTGGTATCGCGTGTAGGAGGCTGCACCAAGGTTTGTTGAAAGCAGGGGTTGATTCAGAAATGCTCGTTCTCAATCCAAGGTCAATTTCAGGGATAAATGAGCACCCCTTTAGAGACATCTATCCTGGCGGGATAGCTGGCTTTTCAGCTAAATTTACTGAATACAAATTCCATCGAAACCATAAACGTACCTTGCGAAAAACCGATAAGTACGTTGAAGCATTTTCTCCGGCTCGGACTCCATTTGATCTAACTGCACATCCATCCTACAAAAGTGCTGATCTTCTTCATTTTCACTGGGTTTCAGGCTTCGTGGACCATGCCACATTCTTTAAAAAGAATATTAAGCCAGTTGTGTGGACCTTGCATGACATGAATCCTTTTAGTGGAGGGTATCATTACAAAGTGGGGTTTCCTTTTTCGGATTTTAAACAAGAAATCGGCAAGCAAGAAAAACTAAAGAAAGAAGCACTTTCTTCTGCGAGAGTACACATTGTTGCCCTTACGGAATGGATGAAGCAATTATCAGAAAGGAGTAAATTGCTTGGGAACCATCCCCATTCGCTAATTCCAAACGGAATCGATACGGATACTTTTAGGCCCTATCACAAAGAATTCGCCAGAGAATTATTTCAGCTTCCGAGTTCAGGAAAGATATTTCTATTCGCAGCTTTTTCTTCAAAAGTAGGGAGAAAAGGATTTTCTCTTTTACAGGCTGCTTTGGATATTCTTGCAGCCAAGGAAGAGAAAGTTTCATTAGCAGTCCTGGGAAATGAAATTCCAGCAGGATTGAATCCCTACCATGACTATTTTTCTTTAGGCTATATGGATGACGAACGACTTTTGGCTTTGGTGTATAGCGCAGCAGATGCACACATTATTCCTTCAGTAGAGGATAATCTGCCCAATACCGTTGTAGAGTCTTTATGTTGTGGAATTCCCTCGGTGGGGTTTAGAATTGGAGGGCTGCCAGAAATGATCCATCATGGTCAGAATGGCTTTCTCTCAGAAGCTGTTACCTCGGATGGATTGGCTGACTTAATATCGACTGTTAACCAGTTGCCTCTGGGGTGGAATGCAGAAGTTATTCGGCAAAACGCCGTGAAAAAATATGACCAGAAGGTGCAGACTGAAAGCATGATACGTTTGTACAAACAGATACTTTACACAGGTTGACTTTGAAAGGAATGAGGTATTCTTGGATTGCTTTAAAGTTCTGTGTGCTTGTATTTTGAGCAAAATTAAATTGTTGTGGCCATGAACCTTTTGAAACTTTATCCTTCGCTGATAATCAAGACGCTTTTATGGGGACTTCTTGGTTGGATTCTTTGTGGAAGTAATTTTCTACAAGCACGTACGATGGCCCCGATAGTAAATCTGGGTCCAGATACCGCCTCCTGTGGCCCCATTACCTTGGATGCAGGAAACCCAGGAGCCAATTCGTACCTCTGGAGCACAAATGCAACTACTCAAACCCTTCAAGTTTCTCAATCAGGTATCTATTGGGTGGACGTAACAGATGGAACCGGAACAACCCGTGACTCTATCTTCGTAACGGTTTTAACACCTCCTACTACCCCCTTAACTGTTGATACAACTGTATGTGGGGGAGAGCAAATTCTGGCAGTGACAGGAAATCAAGATTACACCTTGTGGTGGGATGCATTGAACGGAGGTAATGTAGCTTTCACGGGTGACTCCATTACATTGTCCCTTACAGATACACTAACCCTATTTCCTCAAAGAGTTATTGCTGCAAATTCTGCTTCTGTAGGCCCTGCTGTACCCGGTAATCCGTCCAATTTTTTTGATGGAAGACGGGGCGTTCAGTTTGATGTGCTGAGACCTACGACTATCGAGTTTATTACTGTCATAGCAGACCAACCCACCCTTATTGATATCGAAATTCTTGATAATTCGAATGGTCTAGTCATAAGAGATAGTTTTTTTGTTCCAATTGGAAACCAAGCTTACGAAGTTCCTGTCTTTTTTGAGTTGCCGACTGGCAATGACTACCAAATGTATCTTGCAGGAACGGATGGTGGTCGTTTGGCACTTACAGGGTCTGGTTTAAGTTATCCATATGTGCTGCCGGGACGTATCCAAATGGATGTTTCCCTGGGAGGAGGATTCAGCTTTTTTTATTTCTTTTTTGATTGGAAGGTAAGTGATAGAAGTTGCTTCAGTGGAAGGGGAACTTATACAGTAAACGTTCTTCCTACTCCTACTGCTGACTTGGGCCCAACGGATACCGTAGTATGCGGAGGTTCACTTTTACTGGATGCCACAGATACGCTTGCAGGTGTACAATATTTATGGAATACCGGTTCAACGATGAGCTCCATTACAGCTACAAATTCTCAACTGTACACGGTGACCGCTACTGCAGGCATCTGTGTAGCTCGTGATTCGATCGATGTTACATTTGTTCCCATTCCTCCGGCAACTACTTTGAGGGATACCAATGTGTGTGGTACTGGAGATTTTCTTATTTCTTTACCTGTATCCTCAGCTTCGGTCCTATGGTATGATTCTCTTACAAGCCAATTGCCTTTTGCTTCTGGAAATCCGGTTTCGATCAATTTGCCGGATTCCACGACTGTATTTGTTGAACCCATTAACTTGCTTACTAACACAAACCTAGGGCCAACTACCTTACCCGGTAATGCTAATTATTTTCCTGGCGTACGAGGAGTAGTGTTTGATGCTGCTTCTGAAATAATTATCCAATCTGTGAGTGTACTAATTGAAGGGCCCGTAAGTTTTACCCTAGAGGTACAGAGGAGTGACGGAAGTACAATTGGAACTAGAAATTATCAATTGACGAACACTTCTGGACCGAATATAATTCCCCTCATGATGCAGATTCCTGCTGGTACAGGACATAGAATGATACTAAGTTCTGCTACAGGGACAGGTTTAGCTTTATCTTCAGGTGCCTCGTTTCCTTACACTTCCTCAAATGGGTTGGTCACCCTAACAGGTAGTTTTAACGGAGGAAATCAATTTTTCTATTTCTTTTTGGACTGGATTGTGAGTCAGAAAGTTTGTGCCACTACCCGTACTCCCCTACAAATTAACACTTTGCCGTCGCCAAGTACAGATTTGGGGCCAGAAGACACCACGCTCTGTGGAGGTACTCTTTCTCTTGATGTCTCGGAACCTAATGCAACCTATAACTGGTCAAACGGCTCTTCCAACCCTATTCAGGTAATTACGCGAGATTCTATTTTAAAAGTTGAAGTATCCATCGGTCTTTGTTCAGTCGAAGATAGCATTGAAGTGTATTTTCTTCCGCCTCCCGTAGGACTAACTTTCAAAGATACCACCATTTGTGGGATTCAGTCAATTCCTATTTCAAGTATTACACCTGACCAAAATATTATTTGGTATGATTCTCTGGTGGGAGGAACTCCCTTCGCGATTGGAAAAACTATTCCAGATTTTCTCGTCGAGGATACAATCTCTGTTTTTCCCGCAGGGGTAAACCTTCGAGGTATTTCAAATGTTGGAAAACTTAATGCGATTTCTCCACTGGTTTCCTACTTTGATGGCCCTAGGGGAGTCATTTTTGACATCAGCTCATCCGTAACAATAGTGAGTGTGGATGTATACACCATTCAGCCAACGGCAGGAACTATTCTGGTGGAAAACTCTTCCGGAAGAATCATTCATGTGTATGATTTTTCCATCTCTAATTCAGGTTTTACTCGTACCACCCTTCCTGTATTCTTTGAGATGGAACCTGGAAGTGGGTACGTTATGTATTTGGCCAACACAGCTGAGGGGGCACTGGGCCTGACAAATGATCAGGTCAACTTTCCTTATGCACAGGGTGGGAAGGTGACCATGACTGGTTCTTATCTAGGCGGAAACTCATTCTACTATTATTTCTTCAATTGGCAAATCGCTTCAGGAAGTTGCATAGGTCCGAGGAGTACTTACACCATCAATGTGAATCTGCCTTTGTCACTTCAGGACTCGATTTACGCTTGCACACCTACGCAGTTAGCCACTGGAACAACCCAGGCTTCCTCTATTTTATGGAATACAGGAGCTACTACTCCCAATATTCAGGTGGATACCACTGGGATTTACTGGGTAGAGCTATCAGATCAGCAAGGCTGTACGGTTCGAGATTCCTTATTGTTCAGAAGACCAGTATTGAATCTTGGAAATGATGGAATACTCTGTGGCAACCAACTTATTACAGGATATGGACCGGATGCTTCCTTTACCTGGAGTACTGGTGATACTCTTCCTAGTTTACAAGTCACAACCCCAGGGACCTATTTTGTCGAGGTAATTGAACCTCGGGGATGTTTTCTACGAGATACGATTACTGTAACGGGCTTTGATGCTTTTCCCTTGGTGGATTTAGGGCAAGATGTGATCAACTGCGGAGATTTTGTATTAAATGCGGGAAACCCTGGGTTAACTCACAATTGGGCTACAGTTGGTTCATCAACGGTATTAGGAACGAATCAAACCTATACAGTTACCGGCTCAGGCACATATGTAGCTACCGTAATTAATGCTAACGGCTGTACATCCTCTGATACAATTGGGGTTACCATTAATCGGATTCCAAACGCTCAGTTTTCTGTAAATGTTCAACAGTGCGTGGCGAGAACAGTCAACCGGACTGGTTTTGCCAACTATTTATGGAATTTTGGAGATGGTACCCAAAGCACTGCGTTCAGCCCACAGCATACTTACAGAGATACAGGTACTTATACAGTTGTGCTAATTGCAAGTAGTCGGGAAGGCTGTGGAAGTGACACCGCGACTCAGATCGTTCAAATTACTGATTGTTCATCGATAAGCGTTGAGGACTTGGCAGACCCTTCTGAAGTGACTATTTTCCCAAATCCCGCTAATGAACGATTGCAGGTAGAGGTGCTAACCCATGATTTTTCAGGAGAAGCAATCCTACGGCTTACCGATCTTTTTGGGAAAAGCCTGAGTGTTAAGTCGGTTTTCCTGGTAGAAGGTCAACTCGCGAATTTTCAGATTCGGACTTCAGAGATTCCTAACGGAATTTATAATCTTAGCCTCCAAATGAACCAACAAATAAAAACCTTTCGGGTGCAAGTGCTCCATTAATAATTCAAAACTCCCTACCGAAGCTATATGAAAATCGTCATTATTGGTGCAAATGGGTTCATTGGTTGGAATATGATGAACTATTTCAGTGAACGCCATTACACCACTTTCGGATGTGATGTGTCAGAGAACCTGCATGGCTATCGGTTTTACACTCGAGTCCAAAGAACGGGAACCGATTACACCCCTGTATTTGAACAACAGGACTTTGACCTCTGTGTAAATGCATCGGGTTCCTCCAACGTTGGTAAGAGTATCAATAACCCGAGTCATGATTACCACTTAAATACCCAAAATGTATTCAAGCTGCTGGAAGAACTCCGGACTACCAATCCAAGGTGCAAATTTGTGAACTTCTCCAGTGCTGCCGTATATGGTAATCCAGAGGCCCTTCCGATTGGAGAAGATGCAAGACCTAATCCTTTGTCTCCATATGGCTGGCATAAATATCAAAGTGAGTTCCTTTGTAAGGAGTTTCACCAAATGTATGGCTTAAAAACCGTTTCTCTGCGCGTATTCTCAGCCTATGGGCCAGGGATGCGAAACCGCTTATTTTGGGACATCTATCATAAAAGTTTGGCCCCCGGACCTATAAGGCTATGGGGAACTGGAAAGGAAAGCCGCGACTTTGTGTTTAGCGAAGATCTTTGCAGAGCTGTTGAAGCTTTGGTGCATAATGCTCCTTTCAAAGGGGAGGTTGTCAACGTATCCTCCGGGCATGAGCACACGATTGAGGAGGTTGCAACATTTTTTGTGAATTTACTCGACCCTGATAGAGAAGTTATTTTTGGAGGAGAAGAAAAGCCAGGAGACCCCAAAAACTGGCGTGCAGATGTGACTTTGCTAAAGTCCTATGGCTTCGAACCTCAGGTCCCTATTTTTGAAGGCCTAAAACAATATCAAGAATGGTTAATCAGACTAACCGAACCCGTTTAGGGATTTTTTTTACAGGCAGCTATAACTGGATAGGGGGCTTATATTACGTTCTGAACGTTGTAAAGACCCTAAATGCTTTACCTGATCGACAAAAGCCGGAATTGGTTATTCTCTGCAGCTACAACCTTCCAGAGGAGATGATTGATAAATTTGAGTACCCCTATATTCATAAGGTACTGCATTACCATTCGACCAAATTAGAAGCTGGATTTATCAAGGGATATAAAAAGCTCTTTAAAAGAGATTATAGACTGGAACAACTCATAGATACTTATCGTCTCGATGCGATTTTTCCATGTATTGAAATTCTTGCAGAAGTAAAGCCCAAGCATCCTTGTAAGCTGATTGGGTGGATTCCTGATTTCCAGCATCACTTTTTACCAGATTTTTTTGACGAGAAAGAAATCGAAAAACGTAATAAGCGATATACTGGGCTCGCCAAACGTGCGGATTATCTGGTTCTTTCCAGTCATGATGCTAAAGGTCATTATGAACAATTTTACGGGAAGGGTGCTAAGGCTGTACCTCAAGTCATGAATTTTATTTCTATTGTGGAGGTAGATAACCTTCCTGAGGAAAAGGTCATCAGGGAAAAATATGGATTGAATGGACCTTACTTTATGGTTGCCAACCAATTCTGGCAGCACAAAAATCATCGGGTTGTATTAGAAGCAATTAAGCTGCTTCGTGATCAAGGCCAGGAGGTGGTTGTGGCTATGTCCGGTAGAAAAGTTGATAACCGTGCACCTGGATTTTTCAATACCCTTCAGGCTTATATAGATGATCACAGCCTTACTGATTCTCTAAACTTTCTAGGGTTTATGCCTCGGGAGGATCAATTGGCAGCGATGAAATATTCCGTAGCCGTATTACAACCTAGTAAATTTGAAGGTTGGAGTACGGTAAACGAGGATGCCAAGGTGCTCAACCAATTTGTAATTTGTGCTGACTTGGCGGTAAACCGGGAACAGATGGGAGATAATAGCTGGTATTTCGATGTCAATGACGCAGCAACATTAGCGAGTTACCTTGTCAAGCTGTTAAACGGAGAAGCTGCTCCAACTCTCGAATATCCTTCACGAGAAAAAAGGATAGAAGATTTTGCTACAGATTTGATGCGTATGGTAGCCCCAGTTCCTGTTACTTGACCGCAGTCCTACCTAAGAAAATTGCACAGCTAAGGGTAATACCCAGGAGTATTCCTCCCTGCTCATACTCCCCATATAAAAACGATCCTGTAGCAAATAATGCCGAGTAAATTGCCAAGCACCCCAGCACCATGGCGAGTAGTTGACGAGGCAGGTTTCCTTCGGGATGTGGCAGGACTTTACCAGTCTTCGCAGCAGTTGCACGGACAATGTTCCACCCTGGTCCAGAAGGACGGATAAGCCCATAGAAGCTGGTGAGGCGGTTCATATCCGTTGGTGGCGTGAGCCAGGTAACGGCCAGCCAGCCAATGGTTGTGAGCCCCACACTTAGAATAAGTTTCACGTGATCGTCTAATGGTTCAAATCCAAGCTTTACATGCAGCAGTTCAAAATAAGCAGCGAGTAGAAATGAGATCACCATGGCGGCCACCTCGCTGTAGGCATTGATCCGCCACCAAAACCACCGCAGGATAAAAATAAGGCCTGTACCGGCTCCGATCTGGAGCAGTAAATTAAATGCGCTCAGGGCATCTTCGAGGAGCAGGGCCATTCCGGCAGCCAGTAACATCAGAATGGCAGTACTGGATCGGCCAACCCAGACAAGTTCTTCCTGAGAAGCCTTCGGCTTCACAAACCGCTGGTACACATCATTCACCACATAGGAGGCGCCCCAGTTGAGGTGGCTGGAAAGGGTAGACATGAAAGCTGCTGCCAGGGAGGTGATCACGATTCCCAATAACCCGGGTGGCAAGAAGCTTAACATGGCAGGATACGCCAAGTCATTTCCGATGACATCCGGATCAAGGTTGGGAAATGCTTGTTGTAGGTCACCCAACGTGGGATACACCACGAGAGAGGCCAGCGCCACCAGTATCCACGGCCAGGGCCGTAAGGCATAATGGGCTGCATTAAACAGAAAAGCAGCCCCCATGGCGTGGCGTTCATTTTTCGCTGCGAGCATCCGCTGAGCTACGTAGCCCCCACCTCCCGGTTCAGCGCCCGGGTACCAAACACTCCACCATTGTACGGCCAGAGGGATTACCAGTAATCCCACCCACGCTTTCGGTTCGGAGAAATCGGGTAAAAACTGGGTTTTGGAAGCTACACTTGGAACCGCTAGCAGGCTTTCCAATCCGTTTATCTGGGGCAAATCCAAGATATAAACTGCTGCGCCAATAGCCCCAACCATCGCCAGGAAAAACTGGAAAAAATCTGTTAGCAAAACGCCCTTTAAGCCTCCCAGGGAACTGTAAACAACTGTTACAATTGCGCTGATCAGCAAGGTTTGCCAGGGAGAAAGGCCCAATAAGATGTTCCCGGCCTTGATGGCCGCAAGGCATACGCTGGCCATGATTACCACATTAAAAAATACCCCGAGATAAATGGCTCGGAACCCCCGCAAAAATGCCGCCTCTTTCCCACTGTAGCGGATTTCGTAGAATTCCAGGTCTGTAAGCACCCCTGACCTGCGCCATAACCTAGCATATACAAAAACGGTCAGCATCCCCGTGAGCAAAAAAGCCCACCATACCCAGTTGCCGGCTACTCCATCCTGTCGCACGATGTTGGTCACCAGGTTTGGGGTATCGGCAGAGAAGGTGGTAGCTACCATAGAAATGCCCAGAAGCCACCAGGGCATATTTCGACCTGATAAGAAAAATTCTGCCGAACTCTTGCCGGAAGATCGTGCTGTGTAAATCCCTATCCCGAGGGAAATGAGCATGAAACCAATCAGGATGGACCAGTCGAGTGGGGTAAAGGTCATGAAAAATGCTTGAAGAGATGCCTAAGATGAATGCGCTTGAAAATGTGCTACCTACAAAGGTATAAAAATGTCGATGACCCTGAATACCCGGCTGAAAGCCATTAGGGCAAACGCACCAAAATTGGTAATTGGGAAAAAA